>JAGWYX010000841.1 GCA_018969165.1 Verrucomicrobiota bacterium | reverse complement strand
CGGCCGACCATCCCGAGTTGGTCTCCCTCACCAACGCCGTTCACGCCGTCAATTGGCAGGAGCGCGAAATCCAGGATTTGTTCGGCCTCAAACTCATCGGCCACCCCAACCCCCGCCGCTGCGCCCTCCACGACGATTGGCCCGCCGTCCACCCCTTGCGCCGCGATTTCGATCTCCACACAACCTTGCCGCCCTTCACCGGACCGCGCCATAAATTCCGCGAGGTCGAAGGCGAAGGCGTCTTCCAGGTCCCCGTCGGGCCCGTCCATGCCGGCACCATCGAGCCGGGCCACTTCCTGTTCAGCGTCGCCGGCGAACCGGTCCTCTACCTCCAAATCCGGCTCTTCTACACGCACAAGGGCACCGAGAAACTGTTCGAGTCGCTGCCCATCCCGCACGCCGTGTTCCTGGCCGAGAGCCTCTCCGGCGATTCCAGTTTCGCCCACGGCACCGCCTTCTGCCACGCCCTCGAACGGATCGCCGCGGTCGAGGTCCCACCCCGCGCTCGCGCCGCGCGCACCATCTGCCTCGAACTCGAACGCCTCTACAACCACATCGCCGACATCGGCGCCATCGCGACCGACGTCGGGTTCGTCGTCGCCAACGCCAACGCCATGCGCCTCAAAGAGCGCCTCCTGCGCCTCAACGAACGGCTCACCGGCAATCGCCTCCTCCGCGGCACCGTGTGCCCCGGCGGCCTCCGCTGCGACTGGGACGCATCCCAAACCGCCGCCCTCGCCCGCACCCTGCTCGAGTTGAGACCCCAATTCGACGCCCTCTGTCACCTGATCCAAACCTCCTCCTCGACCCGCGACCGCCTCGAAGGCACCGGCATCCTCAAACCCCAAACTGCTCGCGACCTCGGCGTCGTCGGCCTGGCCGCACGCGCCTCCGGCGTCGATCGCGATCTGCGCCGGGACTTCCCCCATGCCGCCTACGACCGGGTCGCCTTCACCGTCCCCGTCTATACCGCGGGCGATGTCTTCCATCGCCTGCAGGTCCGCATCGACGAAGTCATCCAATCCTTCGCCATCCTCGATCAACTCCTTCGCGACCTGCCGGCCGGCCCCGTCTGCGTCCCCGTCGGTAAACTGCCCGCCGACCGCGTCGCCTTGGGCTACGTCGAAGGCTGGCGCGGCGAAGTCTTTCATTGGCTCCGCACCGCCCCCGGCAATCGCCTCGCCCGCTGCAAAATCAAAGATCCGTCGCTGCAAAATTGGCCCGCCCTGACTGAGGCCATCCAGGGCAACATCATCCCCGACTTCCCGGTCATCAACAAGAGCTTCAACCTCTCCTATTCCGGCACCGACCGATGAGAGTAGCCAATAATAAGAACTGACCCCTTTCCGACTATGTTTGATCTGCTGCGAAAAAGCCTGGCAACCGGCATCGTCACCTCGGATTACCCGGACGCCCCACCCGCCGTCGCCCCTAACTCCCGCGGCCGGCCGGTCATTGACTATCACCACTGGAAAGACGCCCGCCCCGCCGCCGCCGTCTGCCCCACCGGCGCGATCGCTTGCACCGAAACCACCACCGAACGCACCGTGACCCTCGACCTCGGCCGCTGCATTTTCTGCGGGCTCTGCGCCGAAGCCGACCCGGTGATTCGCATGACGCCGGCCTGTGAGCTGGCCACCCGGCACCGCGCGCACCTGCGCCAGACCGCCCGTTACCGCCTCCGACCCGACGGCACCCACGGCGAATTGATCGCCGGGCCGCCCAGTTCCCCACCCCAGCCTCCGCCAGACGCGACCGGCCAACAACTGCGGGACAGAATCCATCAGGTGCTCGGCCGCTCCCTGCACATTCGCGAAGTCGATGCCGGCTCCTGCAACGGCTGTGAAATTGAAGTGGTCGCCCTCAACAACCCGGTTTATGACCTCGAACGGTTCGGCATCCACTTCGTCGCTTCCCCGCGTCACGCCGACCTGCTGCTGGTGACCGGTACCGTCACGCGCAACCTCGAGCTGGCCCTGCGCAAGACCTACGAGGCCATGCCCACCCCCCGCCTGGTCGTGGCCGTCGGCGCCTGCGGCTGCAGCGGCGGCATCTTCGGCCGGAATTACGCCAGCCTCGGCGGCGTGGACCAGGTGTTGCCCGTGGATGTTTACATTCCCGGCTGCCCCCCGAACCCGCACGCGCTGCTGCACGGGATCCTGGTCGCGATCGGTCGATTGCAACCGCACAGCGCTTCGCCCACCACCGGCTCGGGGCCGGAGGTCTGACCGCCCCTTCATGAACGGCGGACGACGCCGGTGGCGGCTGAAGCGCCGGGAGGATGGTCAGCAGCGCATTCGCAGTTGCCGAAGGCACCGCTCGCTGCTCCCGGTCCGCGGCGCGGCCAGATCACCCCAGACCCAAATCCGCACGTAAGGAGACCCCGAAGGGCGCTGTCGGTTTTTTCGGCACACGGGCTGGCCGGGGGAGGCGGCTGGGGCGGAGGTTATCAGGGTTGGGGAGGAGCTCCGGCAGCCCC
>JAGWYX010000023.1 GCA_018969165.1 Verrucomicrobiota bacterium | reverse complement strand
CGATTCCGCACATAACGATTGGTCCTGGGGTGTCTGGCTTCGGTGACGTCGCCCCGCGCTACGATAGGCCCGGCCGCTGCCGTCCGGATTCGTCAGCAGCCCCTCAACGGCTGCCAGCGCCAGTTTGAGTTCGATGCGCGCGCGATTGAATTCGCCAAACAGTTGGATGCGGGGCAGGCGCCAAAGCGGAGAATGCCTGCCGACCCACATGGGCTCGGTCGTCATCACGGTCGCCGCTCCGCAGCGACACGCATGCCGGGCAAGCTCGGCGGTGTGATTGCCGTTCGGAAAGGCAAAGGTCCCGCAGGGCGCGCCCAGCTCGGCGCTGACCTTGGCCAGGCTCCCTTCGATCTCAACGCGGGCGCGGTCGGGCGGCACGCGGGTAAGAATGGCGTGGGTGAGTCCGTGCGCCCCGATGGTGAAACCGCGCCGGGCCAGGTCCCGTGCCTGCTCCCAGGACATCGGACGGAGATCCTCCGGCTCGGTTCCCGGCGACAAACCGTGCTCGGCGCAGGCGCGATCCAGTCGTTCCACCAATCGTTCGAGCCGGAGCCGTTTGAGGGCCTCGAGTTCGAGTCCTGCCGGACAATGGCCAAGGGTTCGAATCAAAGCAGTCCGCCGATCAAACCACAGGCAAGCCCCAGTCGAGAGCGGCTCGGTCGTGACGTAAAAGACAGCCGGCACTCGCCGACGTTCCAACTCCGGGGCGATTTCCGTGAAGTGCGTGCGCTTGCCATCATCGAAGGTCAGCAAGCAAAAGGGTCGCCGGCCGGGTGCGGCCAGGCGTGGCCCGAGTTGGTCCGGACCAATAAACTCGAACCACCGGCCCAGCACCTCGAGCCAGCCCCGCGCCTGGCGGCCCGCCAGGTGATGGCCGTTGATCACGACACCATGCCGGCGAAACCGGCGGGCGCCCGCCAGCAGGAGGGAAGTCGCAAAGGCGAGCATGATTAAATCGAGGCCCGCCGAATGCCCGCGTTGACCGGACGTCGACGGGGGTGCAAGGCCTGTTGATAGAGCCCGGTCAGATACACCGGTAACCGCTTCAGGGAGTGATGCGCCTCCACATAAGCCCGCCCGCGCGATCCGAGCCTGGCGCGCCGTTCCGGATTACGGACCAGGGCGGCAACGGCGGCGACCTGCTTGTCGAGGTCATCGGGCTCGACCAGCAAACCCGTTTCTCCGTCTTGGACGATTTCGGGCACGCCCCCTACGCGGGTGGCCACGACCGGCAGCCCGGAGGCCATGGCCTCGAGCAAGACATTCGGCGTGCCTTCGAAATCGGAAGTCAGGATGCAAACCGCGGCCTGCTGATAAACCGCGCGAATGTCCGACACCCCGCCGCGGAACTCGACGAAACCGGGCAACAGGCCGAGGCGCCTGGCCTGGGATTCCAGTTCCGGCCGCAGATCTTCGTCCTGGCAGCCCGGCCCGGCAATCAGGCCCCTGACTTCGAGACCCGCCTCGGTCCGCAGGCGGGCCAGAATCGCCAGGAACCGATCCAGACGCTTTTGCCTCACCAGGCGTCCGACGGTGACGAGGGTGAAGGGGACGGGCGCCGACTCACCGACCGGCGGTTCAAACCAGTCGGTGTCCACCACATTCGGCAGGAAGTAGAGCCGCCCCGCCGGAACCCCGCGTGCGGCAGCGTACTGCAGGGCGCGTTGGGAGTTGGCCGCAAGGGTCGTCGGCAGATGCAGATTAAGTCGTCCGCCAACGGATCCGCATCCGGCAACCTCGGTGTGTCCATCATTGCGCATCGCGCCGATCCCGCTGATTCGGAAGAGCCGGGCCGCCATGCCCACGTACGCGTTGGCATAGAAATGTTGGCTCTGCAGCGCTGCCGGCGGATCTCGCCGCACCTCGCGCACGACCTGCCAAAGCCGCGCCAGGCGTGAGCCCCGCTGACCCACCCGGCGGATAGGGACCCCGAGTGCCTGAATCCTGGCTTCCCAGAACTGGCCTTGATCCAGCGTCAGCAGACGCGGCGCCACGCCGGCCTCACAGAGCGCTCGCAGCGTGTAGAACAATTGCCGTTCCGCACCGCCGTGCTCGAGCGTCCCGGCGACAAAGCAAAGCTTGGGAAGGACGAAGTTGGTCATCGGCTTGGGCCGTGGACGGTTCAATTCCGGTCGACTGGCGGCAGGTCGCGCGGTGCCTGGCCGCGCGCCGCAGCGCCATCGAGCAGGGTCCCGACCGGGGAACGTCGTTGCCGGCATGCCAGCCGGCCGAGCACTGCGAGCAACCGGTCCGGCAGCGATTCCAGGTTGTATTCCCGCTCGACGCGGTGGCGGCCGGCTTTCCCGAATTCCCGGCGCATCGCCGGCGACTGCGCGAGTCGCACCATGCCGTCGGCCATGCCCGGGATATCTTCCGGATCGACGATCCAGCCGTTCGCGCCGGCCTGGACGATCGTGCTCGCGTCGCCGGCCGGCACCGAGATCACGGGCAACCCGGCGGCCATCGCTTCGAGAATGACGTTGGGGAAACCCTCGTAATCCGAGGTCAGCACCAGCAGCGCGGCGCGGGTCAGCAAAGCCGGGACGCGGTCGCATTCCCCCAGGAATAACAGGTCCTGCGCGGTCAGGCCCAAGGCGGCCGCGCGTCCCCGCAACGCGGCTTCCACCCCGCCATCCGAGCCAGCGATGATCCCCGCCAGCGCGGGTTCCCGCTGTCGCGCCCGGGCCAGGGCCTCCAGAAAGCGATCGAACCGCTTGCACGAGTGCAGGCTCCCGACGGCGACGGCGACCACGCGGTCGGCCGGCAGCAGCGGCGCAAGGGCCAGCGCGCTTTGGGCGTCGAATTCCGCCAGATCAATCACGTTGGGCAACACCTCGATCTTCTCCGCGGGGATGCCTCGAGCCTCGAGGTTTTGCCTGGCGCGCCGGGAATTGGCGACCAGGCCATGAGCCAAGCGGGCCAGCCAGCGGCCCCTCCACCCCTGGGTGCTCAATTCGTAGAGCCCGTCGCTGCGGACGCCGCCGATCACCAGGGCGTGGACGAACCGGCCGGCGGGAGCGGCATAATTCAGATCGGAAAACTGGGCCGCCATTGCGAGGTGTGGCCGGAAACGCCGGAGGGCTCTCACCAACCGGGCGAGAATGGACCACGGCCGGTTCGGGACGAAGATTTGCTGCACCGGCACGCCGGCGTCGCGGATCACCCGCTCGTAGTAACCGCCGCTGCCCAGGTAATAGAGCCGCACCTCCAGGCCGGCCTGGCCCAGGGCGCGCGCCAGATACATCGTTTGCTTTTCCGCCCCCCCGAGCCGGAGACTGGAAGCCACCAGGGCCACGCGCCACGGGGTTCCTGGTGTCGAACTCACCCTGCCAGCAGGGGGCCGCGTTCCGGATTGGCCAACCGAGTTCACGCCACGCCGGCCAGGGCATAGGCCATCGCCACCCAGAAGACCAAGTGATGGCTTGGATTACACACGGTGGCGCCGCCAATGGCCAGCGGCAGGAGCAGGGCCAGCGGCAAGGGGCCGCAGGGCCGCCGGCGCGCCCGCCACGCCGCGACCAGCGCCGACCCAAGGCCGAGCGCGAAAAGCGCCAGGCCGATCCCCCCCGTCTCCACCAACAGCAGGAGCAGGAGATTATGCGAGGCGATCGTCTTCTGCTGCCGGATCAGGTAGGGCATCGCCCGGCGGGTCAGTTCGAATTCGTAGTGGTCCGGTCCGGAACCGTAGATTGGGCTGCGAAGGAACATCTCCCAGAGCACGGGCGCCATGCGCGCGCGGGGGTTTTCGTAACCGAGGTTGTGCGGGTTGATTTCCTCAAATCGCTCCAGGACGGTGGGTATCTGCCAGAGCACGACGGCCAGGACGGCGCCGATCAGCGCCAGGCTGGCCAGCC
The DNA here is from genome assembly GCA_018969165.1 of Verrucomicrobiota bacterium. Lineage (GTDB taxonomy): Bacteria > Verrucomicrobiota > Verrucomicrobiia > Limisphaerales > JAGWYX01 > JAGWYX01. The sequence continues at coordinate 9,214 of JAGWYX010000023.1, read as the reverse complement.
GCCGGGCTTTTGAACCCAAGGCCTGGCCAAACAGGAGCAGGACCAGGACGCCGATCGAAAGGGTGAGAACGGCCGTGCGCGAGCCGGTCTTGGCCATGGCTAACCCCAGCAGGCCGATCAGGGGAAAAATCGCCAGCCGCCCGATCAGGGTCTGGGGCCGGAGCATCCACAGCCCCAGGAGTGTCACCGCCGCCGTGGCGTAGGTGATTCCGATCTCGTTGGCGTTGAGGCCGAAGACCGACGAACGATCCCCCAAGCCGTCGTCCACCACGTTGACGCCGATCCCGGCGACATGGCACAGCGCGCACAGCGCGCAGCCCAGCGCCAAGGCCCACAGCCCGCCGCGCGGGGTTTCGGGGAATTGCAGGACATTGAACATCAGCCAGAGCCAGGGGATCAACAATTCGAGGAACTCCCGCGAGCTGGGCCACCACGAAGCGGACATCGTCGGGGACAACCACAGTCCCCAGACAATCCGGAGCGCCGCGTAGCTCAGGAACCAAAGCAACGCGGCGGGAACCAGCCGCAGGCACACACGTGGTCGCGCCAGCATGGCGCTCAAGAGCAGGACCTGGACGAGCCTGAGCACGCCGACCCGTTCCCCGGTCCCAGGCAGATAGAGATGGGTGAATGGGATCGAGAAGATCGAGAGATAGAACGCCCACCGGACCAGCGACGTCGGCCGGACGGGGTCGGCGTCGAGCGGCTGGAACCCCGCCGAATCCGCTTCGGACCAGCCCGCCGGCTCGAGCTTGGCCTCGCTCCCCGGAGGCGGGCGGAACTCAGGAACGGTCGTTGTCATGTCGCGCCCGTGAATTGTCTTCACGCGGCCAGCGCCGCCGACGCGCGTGTTTGAACGCGGTCCGCCCTCTGGTGCTCGAGCCAGGCCTGGAAGATCAGCACGTGCCACAGCCCCGCCGACCAATCCCGCCTGGCCGAGAGGTGTTCCCGCCACTTTTCCCGCACGCCGGTGGGGTCGAAGAATCCCTCCTCGCGCAGGCGGGGCTCCTCGAGCAGGTGCTCGGCCCAATCCCGCAACGGTCCCCTGAGCCAGACGGCGATGGGCGCCGCGAATCCCTGTTTGGGCCGATTGATGAGGGCGCGCGGCACATGCTCCTCGAGGAGCTGGCGCAGCAGCCATTTGCCCTGACCTCGACGTTGCTTGAAGGAAACGGGCAGGCGGAAAGCGAACTCGATCACCTGATGGTCCAGCAGCGGGATGCGGGTTTCCAGGCTGACCGACATGGCGGCTCGGTCCACCTTCACCAGGATATCATCGGGCAGGTAGGCGGCGAAATCCGTATAGGTCATCCGCTGCAATAAGCCGGGTAACTCCTCCCAGCCGGTCGGCCAATCGCTGTCGGCCTGGCCGCGCGACCCATCTTGCAACCAGGCTTCCGGGTGCCGATTCGGAGAAACGAAATGCTCGAAGAGCACCCGATCGCTGGTCGAAGGCAGGAGGCCGGCCAGGTTGCTGACGCGGCCCAATGACCGGCGGAGCGGCGCCAGCCGGGACCCAGCCGCCAATCCCGCGCCGGCAATCGCTTGGAGTCGGCGGGCCAGTCTGCCGCGAACGGAGGCCGGGATCGCTCCGAAGAGACGCCAAAGGCTTTGGACCCTGCGATAATGAGCATAGCCGCCGAAGAGTTCGTCTCCACCGTCCCCGGACAGGCTGACTTTCACCTGCTGACGCGCGAGGCGGCAGAGGAGCAGGGTCGGGACCTGCGACGGGTCGGCGAGTGGTTCGTCGTAGATGGATGGCAGGCGGGGAATGACTTCCTCGAGCTCGCGGGGTTGAACATAGAGTTCGGTGTGGTCGGTTCCCAGATGGCGGGCGACCCGGCGCGCGAACGGCGCCTCGTTCCAGGCGGCTTGGTCAAACCCGATGCTGAAGGTTTTGATCGGGCGCGTGCTCTGCTTTTGCATTAACGCGACCACCAGGGAGGAATCCACTCCGCCGGAGAGGAAAGCGCCTAACGCCACGTCCGCGACCATTTGGCGACCGACCGATTCGAGCAGCAGGGCGCGCAGTTGTTCGCGCGCAGCCTCGACGGAGCCGGCAAACGGTTCCGCGGCTCCCGCCTGGGCGACCTCTCGCGCGCACCAATACGGCTGAGGCGCCGGGGCTTGGCGGTTGCGGATGTCGGCCTCCTTCAATGTGAGGAGGCAGCCGGCGGGCAGCTTGCAAAGGCCTTCGTAGATGCAGAATGGCGCGGGGATGTACCCGTATCGAGTCAGCAGTGCCAGGGCTCGACGGTTGATGCCGGCGCCCCACCGCGGGTGGGCCTGGAGGGCCTTGAGCTCCGAACCGAAGGCAAACACGCCTCCCAGCCATCCGTAGTAAAGAGGCTTTTCACCCGCGCGGTCTCGACCGAGATGCAGCCGCTGCTGCCGGCGGTCCCAAAGCGCGAAGGCGAACATGCCAGTCAAGCGCTCGAGGGCCGGGACGAGGCCCCATTCGCAAAAGGCGGCGAGCATCACCTCGGTATCGCAGTGACCGCGAAAGGCATGGCCCTGCCGGGCCAGCCGATCGCGCAGGGGGCGGAAGTTGTAGATCTCACCGTTGAAAACGAGGACGTAGCGTCCGTCGGGCGAGTGCATCGGTTGATGCCCCTCGTGGCTCAGGTCCAGGATCGCCAGGCGCCGGTGCCCCAATGCTACCCCAGCGTCGGGGTCCGCCCAACTCCCTTCATCGTCGGGTCCGCGATGGGCCAAGGTGGCGGCCATGCGACGGACCAGGGCCTCGCGTTCCTGGACGCCGCCATTCCAGCCCCATTCCCAGCATCCGGTAATGCCACACATAATATCGTTCAGCTCCCCGCCTTTTCTCTTCGCGATCCGCCCGCCGGCGCGCTGGGGACTTCCGCTCCGGGACTGGCCTGGCGCGCCCGTCCTGGAGTCGCGGAGGGACGGAAGCGGCGCCGAGGCGCGCCATCCCACCAACCCCAGGCCTTGAGTTCCGCGCGAATCAGGAATCGAGACAGACGCGGGCGAGTGCACAGCCAAGGCCCAAACCCGCCTCTGCGATCGTTGATTCCGCCCAGGGCGTCCTCGAGTGAAACGATCGCCTCGCCATAGGCGTCCAAGTCCCGTTCAAACGCCTGGAGCCTTGCCGCGGTCCAGGCATTGTGATGGTAACACACGGTCCATATCCCGGCGGGCGCTGGACGGAAGTGGTAGAGCTGCTGCGGCACCCAGGCGATCCCCCGGTGATCGAGATAGGGACAGTGAAAATAACCCGCCGAGATCGCCTGGATCCCGAACTCCGGCAGCAACGCGACCGTGGCTTGGTCAAAGGTGTCACCCGGAGCAATCCAGACGCGTGGCTCCAGGCGTTCGCGGCGAAAGATATCAACGCCGCGCCGGAGCTTCTCCCGCTGCTCGGCGGCCGGCAGGCCGGCGAATTCGCTCTTTTTTCGGAGCGCGACCATCCCGGCGTGGCGGCTCACGTAGCGATGTTGAAACCCGTGGAGGGCGATCACCCAGCCGCGGCTTTGCCAGGCGCGCACCCGGTCCCAGAAATCCGGAGCGGGGGGATCGGGTTGCAGGGCCGGATCGCGGTTGTCGGGCACGACGGCGAGGAGCGGCGCCACGTGGTGCTCGAGCAGCATCGCCTCGATGCTTGCCCACACCCGCCAATTCATCGTCGGGCACAGGTCATCGAAACGCAGCAGATACCTGGCAGTCCTTGAGGGTTGCATTGGAGAGTTCGCTGGCGAGCCGGTTCCGGGCGAACCGCGGGTTCTTGAGTTGGTGGAGGATTCTGCCGACGGTGAGCACGGCCCAACCCTTGAGGGTCAGGATCTGCTCGCATTCGAATTCGCGCACGATGTAGCCGCCGAAGCCGCGCTTGAAAGCGTTCATGCCCAGCAGTCGGATGTCGGTCGTTCCCGGATACCAGCCGCCGAAATCAAAAGAACGGATGCCGCGCTCCTTCAGCGCTAGCATATGACTCCAATGCCCAAGGCAATTGGCGCGATTGATGGTCATTCGCATGGCCGCGTTGGGAACGGCCAGGTAGCGAGCGACGGCAATCAACTGCTGGGCACGCTTGGCAGCCACATAGTTCAACTGATACACCAGCACATCGCCGACCGGATCCTTGGCCACCCCCACCTCCAGGGCCCCGACGGCCGCGAGCTGATCCAGCCAAACCCGGTCCAATGGCGGCGTGTGTTGGGCCAGGGCGAAGCGGTTCCACATGGACTGGACTTCATCCAGCAGGCCCGGTTGGCCGGCGTCACGCCGCTCCCAGCGGGTCCCGTCCCGTTCGACCGCCTCCTTGATCTTGCGAACCGTCCGCTCCTCCATCTCCGCCTTCAGCTCGGCCGCGCTCTTGGCGAGATCGATCAGGCGGGTGTAGAAAGGTCGCCATCGACCGTTGGCAATGGGATTGGGTCGTTGTCGGTAGTAAATCCAATCCACGGGGACAGGCTCAGGTTCCTGGTCGAACCAGACCTCACCGCGTTTCAGTAGGCGTGATTGATAGACGAACATCGCAGCATTCCCAGCCAGGCGCCGCATCCGTGGGCGGGGTCCAGCCTGGCCAGAGTCTCTGAATTCCGAAACTCGTTGTGGTCAGATTAAATCTCAGCCTCCAGGCCGTATCCCTGGTCCTGCTCCTCAAGGAGGCTACCAGCGTTTTCCGCCGATCAGGTTCGTTCGGGGCGTCAACGGCGGCGTGCGCTCAGCCCGCCAGGGGCGATTCGAGCTGCGCGGGTCCCGGTTGTCCATCCCCGGTGCCGGGTTCCTGACCGGTTCGCCGATCGCGGCCGCGTCGGCCCGCCAGGGCGCGCCGGGTCCGGCTGAGGAGTCGCGCCGCGGTCAGCACCACCCGGCCCTTGAGGGAGAGGATGCACTCACAGTCATACTCGCAGACGACCTGTCCTCCGAAGCCACGCTTAAACTCGTTGATTTTGAGCAAGGCCTGGTCCGTGGTCCCAGGATACCATCCGCCGAAGTCGAAGGCCCGCAGGCCCTGCTGTTGGTAGCGGAGCATATCGCTCCAGATCAGGTAGCGATTGGCCCGACCAATGGCGTTCCGGCTGGCGCTGTCCGCCACATCCCGGTAAAGCGAAACCGAAAACAGGCCGCTGGCGCGATGGTTGTCGCGGTAATTGGCATGGTAAACTACCGGCTCACCGTTCCCGTTCCGGGCCAGCGAAACGTCCAGGGTTCCGGTGGCGGCGAAGTTATCCAGCTTTGCCCGTTCCAGGGGAAGTAATCCACGGGCCTCGGCGAAGCGATGGTACATCGCTTCAAACGTATCCAGGACTCGCGGATCATTAGGATCACAGCCTTCGGCGACGACGCCGTCGCGGTCGCGGGCCCGCCGAATCTTGTAAGCGGTGTCTTTGTTCATTTGCGCCAGTAATTGCTCGGGGCTGGGGCGCAAATCGATCAGGAAGGTATAGAAGTGTTTCCAGCGACTCCGCGGGACCGGCTTGGAACGCTGGTGATACAGGAGCCAATCCAGCGGCTGGGTGGCGTCCGGCTCGTTATCGAACCAGACCTCTCCCCGGGTCAGGAAGCGTGACTTATAAATCAACATGCGATTTCAGAGATGGTATAGCGATACTTGCCGGAAGGCAGAGGCGGCAGGTCGGCGGCGAATTCGAAATCAACCCGGCAATCCTCCCCCATCACCCGGCGCGTCCGGAGGGTGATATCCTCCAACTCGCTCTTGGCCGGTTCGCCGTTGAACCTGACGACCCTGAACACAATGTGCGCCGGGGACTTTTGAATCACCTGGAACTTCCATACCCACGGCCGGAAATAGAGCAGGTGCGTGAAGTATTCCCCATCCACCAGCGTCTGGTCCCGGGTTCGAAACACGTCCACCGTTCGGCCCGACACGCGCTCCAGCGTCTGCGTCGCGGCCGCATCGCCACGCCCCTCCTCCGGGGCCAGCAACGCCCCGCGGTCGCCGATCCGGTAGCGTAGCAGCGGCATGGCATAGTTCGTCAGACAAGTTACAAGGATGTTGCCCTCGGTTCCGGCCGGGACTGGCTGACCCGCGTCATCCACAATTTCCACAAAATTACCCCACGGCGCGACCCACAACCCGCGGAACCCCGGCAACTCGCAGGCGATGTCGCTGACTTCGCGGGAGCCATACAGGTTATAGACCGCGCAGCCGAAGACCTGGGCGATCTTCTCCCGCATGAACGGATGCAGGGTGCCCGCGGAAGTGACGACGGCCCGCTGCGACGCCACCGGCAACTTCTCTCGTTCCACCCAGCGCGCCAGTTCATAGGCCGCCTGGGCGTAGGCCACAATCAACCGCGGCCGGGACCGGTCGAGGATTTGCACGAAGATCCGCATGCGTTCCGGCGACATGTGAAACGCATTCAACCAGGTCGTGTTGGTCAGCCAATTGAAGAAACGGGCCTTGCGGGATGCGGTGCCGCCGCCGAAGTCCCGCTCCGATCCCCAGAGCCGAACCAGCGGTTCGCCGACCTCGCAACCCAGCAGCGACTGGTAAAGCAAACTGATGGCGCCACTGCGATCGTCGTATTGGTCATCCTGGACAAGTTGGACCGGCTCACCGGTCGAGCCGCCCGAGGTGTTGTAATGCCATCGCCGACGCGGCAGATCGGCGGATTGCAACCGGCCGGGGTCGGCGCGAATAAGATCCTTGGTCAGGATCGGCAGCCGCTGCAAACAGGCTATCGGTTCGGCGTCAACCTGGTGTTCCTCGACCCCGCGCAGCAAGTTCGCATAGTAGGGCACCCGCTCGCGACAGTGGCGCAAAAGCCGTCTCAGGGCGCGCGTGGCAATCGCCTGGCTCAGGCCGTTCTTATACTCCCGCAAATAGCCCCCGAGCAGCGACGGGAATCGGTAACCGCGCAAGGTCGCGTAAGTGAGATAAGCTGGCTTTCGCCAGTTATCGACTCGATGGGAGAGAATAGACACGCGGCTGGATGACTGGAGGGGCGATCGGCGGAGGTTTGGACGCCGCCGAACCCTGCTGAATTTCAAACACCTTTCAAGCGGGAAGGTCCTCTCCGAGGTACTGCTCGAGCACTTGCAAGACGACTTCCCGGTTGGTATCCGAGCCCACGCAGTTCTTAAGCTCGCGCAAGCGTTGCTTGCCGTGCACATGGCGGACCACGCCGCCGTTGATCCGGTTCAGCCGGCGGAGCAACCGGCCGTGCCCAAGAACGAAGCTCATGACGCCGTGCCGCTGATTTCGGCAGAATTGCTCCCATGACCGCGCCACATACCGTTCATCCCGGATCGCCTCCGACCGCTCGGCCAGGCCGGCGAGAAAGGCCCGTTCCCGCTCGGCGGACATCCGCCGCGCCCCGGGGCGCCCATCGGACTGGAGATAGGGAACGGGTTGCCAACCGGCGGTCGAACCCGGCGCCAGGGTGAGCCGGATCAGGAAACCCTCGTGCCAGGAACCGTCCCGGTCCGGCGAGTCGGACAGCAGGTTGCCTTGTCCGTAAATGATATGACCGCTCCCGTAGGCCTCATAGGCGCCGGCGCAATGCGAGTGCTGGCAGACCACCAGACCGGCGCCTTGCTCGATCAGGAATCGGCAGACCTTTTGCAGGCGGGGGCTGGGAAGCGGATAATGCTCGGCGCCATCGTGCAGCAAGACGATCACGAAATCCACGACGTCGCGTTGGCGGCTCAGGATGCGGGCGCACTCAATCAGATCGATCGGATTGGCCCCCGGGGTGTCGGCCGTGGCGATCGACCATTCCTGTTCCGAAGCGCCCAGCAGCCCGATCCGGAGCGCCCCGGCCTTGACTACCAGCATCCGGCCGGCCGCCTCCAGGGTTCTGCCGGCGCCAAAGGTCTGGAGGCCTGCGTCCGCGCAGGCCCGGAGCGTGCTTTCCAGGCCCGCGGCGCCATGATCCAGGATGTGGTTGTTGGCCAGGCCTAGACACCGAATCCGGCTGCGCACCAGGCCAAGGACCGCTTGCGTCGGCCCCTCGAGCACCGGGCCCGTCTTGGCGATCGGGCTTAGCTTGTCAACCAGCGGGCACTCGAGGTTCACCACCGAAAGGTCCGCCGCCTCGAACTCGCCGAGCAGGTCGTTGAACAAGCCCGGCGCGTCGCCTTGGCAGAATAGGGTGACGTTACGCCGGTTTGGACACACGTCCCCGCCGATGATGATGCGCACGGGTTGCATTCGAGTCCTCGAATTTCGAGACTGCATTACTTGCCGGCGCCAGGAATCAGTTTGCGCACCATCCGGCGCTCCTCGGCCGAGAGGATGCACTGATAAACCACCAGACCGTATAGAGCCGAGACGGCCAGGCTGAGGGTTATCAACTGATCCCAGCCCGCAATTGGCCGCAACCAAAGCAAGCCCCGGCAAAGGAGGAAGCTGACGGCGGTGACCACGACGATCAATGCCAACTCGCGGAAGAAAATCCAGCATGGCCGGCCCAGCACATACGCGCCGTAGATGGGGGTAAAGCAGACATTCTTGACGATCAACATGATCGCGCCCGCCGCCGCGATGCCGTAGAGATTCCAATGCGCCGGTCCCGCCAGCCACAGGGCCAGGCCTAGGTTCGCGATTCCCATGACCATCGTCACCAGCGCCGGGACCTTCACGCGGTTGGCCGCCAACTGCAACCCGAGCAGCGGCAGGATCGGGACGTTAATGCACAGGTGGGCGGTCATCAGCACCAGCAGCGGGTGCAGGCTGCCGAAGGTGGGTCGTAGCCACAACCGCAGGAGCGGTTCGGCAAACCCGCACGTCAGGGCGATCGGCAACGCCAGCATCAGGCCCAGGCACTTCACCGCTCGCGCCAGGTAGGTCATCAGTCCATCCAGGTCATGCCGCGCGTAAAAATACAATACCGTCGGTGAAAACACGGCCGCGACGGTGCTGCCCAGAGTTCGGACCAGCATCGGCAACTGCAACACCGCCGCATACCGGCCGCCCAATTCCGCGCCGAACAACCGGTTGGCCACCAGCAAATCGATGTTCAAATAGAGGATGGCGCCGACCTGGTTGATGACGACCCAGCCGCCGGTCCCGCTGAGTTCCCGCAAGATGCTCCAGTCGAATTGCCGCGGATCCAGCCGCAGGGTCGGTGTCAGGGTTCGCCAAAGCCAAATGGCGCCCACCGTGGAAACCACGGTGCCGGCGAAGATGGCCAGTCCGACATAGGTGATGCTGGAAGCCAGGGCGTAGAACAGCGCGACGACCAGGCCGACCCGGGACAGGGTTTCGCTGATCGCGACCAGG
>JAGWYX010000840.1 GCA_018969165.1 Verrucomicrobiota bacterium | reverse complement strand
CCGAATTTGCGGTTGGAGCGCGAGTCTGTGACTCGCAGCAGCTTGATTTTGAAGCTGCAGTGCTGCGGCTCATAGAGCCGCGCTCCGAAATTAGGACACTGCCGACGCCTCCCGTTGCTTGACATTCGGCCGGGCCTTGCAACACTCGGCGGCCATGTCATCGATGCCGCGCGAATTCCGAGGTGTCACGGCCCTCACCAAGGCCAACGTCTATTTCGATGGCAAGGTGGTCAGCCACACATTGGTCCTGCCCGACGGCGCCAAGAAGACCCTGGGCCTGATGTATCCGGGCAAGTACCATTTCGGCACGGACAAGGCTGAGCGCATGGAGATTGTCGCGGGTCAATGCGCGGTGAAACTCGATGGCCAAACCGCGGTGAAGAACTACGCCAGCGGCGAGGTGTTTGACGTGCCGCCAAAATCGGGTTTCGAGATCGAGATCGGTGACGGGCTGTGCGAATACATCTGCTCCTTCCTGCCGTAAATCGGAACCGCGGAGGGTTGACCACGGATGCCACGGATGCCACGGATGGTTTGATATCCGCGCGATCCGCGTGATCCGTGGTAAGCCCGATTCTGGTGGAGGAAGAGAAAGCCGCGGAGGGTTGACCACGGATGGCACGGATAGTCTGACATCCGCGTGATCCGCGTGATCCGTGGTTAAGCTGATAACTCGCCTTCGGGTTGAGCTGCTGCCTGGTCTCGCACCACGCGCTTCCAAGTGAGCTTGGCTTCTTTGAAGCTCAGCACCAGTGCGACCTGCAATCCCGTGATGTTCAGGTAGCCCAGCATTTGGGCGATGTGCGTGTCGTTGAACCCGGTTACGACTTTGGGATCGACCACTACCTTGGAATCCACGATGAGATCCGGCACGAGTTTTCCGATGAAACGCCCGCGGTAATGGACTGGGTACTCGCGTTGCTGCTCGACGGTATGGCCCCGCGCCAAGAGTTCGAGGACCATCGCGTTTTCGTAGAGCCGTTCATCGAGACCCGGTCGGAGTTTGTTCAAAACGGTCATCGCCGCGCCGATAATATCCTTTGTCAGCTCCTCATGTTTCATAAGTGGAAGTTTTTTACCACGGATGGCGCGGATTACACGGATAATTTTGCATCCGCGTGATCCGCGTGATCCGTGGTAAGCCCGATTCTGGTGGAGGGAGAGAAAGCCGCGGAGGGTTGACCACGGATGCCACGGATGGCACGGATAGTTTGACATCCGCGTGATCCGCGTGATCCGTGGTGAGTCCTATCCTTCGAATCCGCGGTTTCAGTTCCGGCGCAAGTCCAGGCAGCGCAGGTCGCCGCGCGCGTTGCGCACGTAGAGCAAACCGTTCGCCAGGACCGGCGGAGTCCAACAGCGCCCGCCCAATACCTGTGCCCGGGCCAGCAGTTTGAATCCTGACGGCGAGGGGTTGGCGACCAGCAATTCCCCGCTTTCACTCAGGATCAGCAGTTTTCCGTCCGCGCAGATCAGCGAGCCGAAGGCCGGGTCGGTGACCGACCATTTTACCTGACCGGTGGGCAGCTCGAGGCACCGGAAATTGGTCGGGAAGCGGGCCTCGCCGTCGAAGGCATAGAGGTAATCGCCCAACCGTATCCCCGGGCTGAGATGCTCGTGCAACACCGGTTGATCGTAAAGCACCTTGGGCCGGCCGTCCTTCAATGAGAGCAGCGCCGCGCCCCGGTTGTAGGTCGAAATGAAAATCCAGTCGCCGTCCAGGATCGGATCGGGATTGTTGTTGTCGTAACCCGTTCGCCACGGAAACCGCCAGAGCTCGCGGCCGGATTGTGGGTCGCGGGCGACCAGGAATTTGGCGGCGAAGATCAGGACGGAGGTGACGCCGCCGGCATGGCAGAGCTTCGGGCTGGCGTAACCGGTCGCCCGCGGGCCCGTGGACCAGACGGTCCGGCCGGATTCACGGTTCAAGGCGGTGCCGGCCGAGCCGGCGTTGAGGATCACCCGATCGCCGACGATGAGCGGCGAGCCGGCGAGGCCCCATTCATTGGGGGTAACGCCATCCTGGCGCAGGTCGTGACTCCAAATGCCCTTGCCGGTCGCGGCCTGGAGGCAAAGGACTTGTCCCCACTTGCTGATGGTATAGACGCGGTCGCGGTCAATTGTCGGCGTCGAGAGCGGGCCGCCCTCGTAATATTTGGCGCCCGGCGGAGCGGGGTAGGTGGATCGCCAGAGCAGCCGGCCGGTGAGGGCGTCGAAGCACCAGAGGGTATCCCGGTCGTCGTGGTTGCCCAGCGTGTAGGCGCGGCCCTGGCTGACGGGCACGGACGAAAAACCGATGCCAACCGAGGCTTGCCAGAGCGCCTGCGGGCCATCCGCAGGCCAGTTTGAGGTCCAATTGGTCTCCGCGGAGATGCCATTGCGGTTGGGACCGCGCCACTGCTGCCAATCGCCACCGGCGGTCCGAATGACAAGACCCGGCAGGCCGTAGGGCGTGCTGAGGGTGACAAGTACTGTGACCAAGAGGATTTGA
>JAGWYX010000839.1 GCA_018969165.1 Verrucomicrobiota bacterium | reverse complement strand
GAGCGCCGAGCCGGGCGGATTTGTTGCGGGCGAACGGGTGTTGCGGGTGACAGATCAGGACCAGCTTGTCCTTGCGCAAGGGGACCAGCTCCAGCTTGCTGTCGCGCACCGGGTAAGCGACCAGGCCGAGGTCCACCACGTTGCCCAGGACGTCCTCATAAACCTGGTTGGAGCGCCGATACTCGACGTGGACATTCACCGTCGGGAAACTCTTCAGGTACTTCTTGAGATACGGCGGCAGGTCGTGCAGGCCGATGCTGTAGATCGTGGCGACGCGGATAGTGCCGGAGATAACGTCCTTGATTTCCTGCAGTTTGCTCTGAAGCGATTCGTAAGTCGAGATGATCTGCTTGCTGTAGTCGTAAAGCACCTGACCTTCACGGGTCAGCCGGAACTTCTTCTTGCTCCGCTCGATCAGCATGGAGCGGAACTGCCGCTCCAGCGAGCTGATCTGCTGACTGACGGCCGACTGGGTAACATCGTTGATTTGGGCGGCCTTGGTGAAGCTCTCGGTTTCCGCCAGATCGCAGAACATCTTTAGGCTTTCAATTTGCATAACTGGCCTATCAAAGTCGAAAAAAAGGTATAAGTCAACCTGTTAAGCAACGTCAGGCCAGGGCCTGTTTGACCTTGCGCAGCAACTCCTGGCTGGTGAAGGGTTTCTGCAAATAGCTCGCGGCCTCCTCGCTGCCCGCCGGCCGCAGGTAACCGCTGGCGCATATGATCCGCACCGTCGGCGACTGTTTGCGGAGCCGCTCGATCAACTCCCGGCCGCTCATGTTGGGCATCACCATGTCCGTAATCACCAGGTCGATCGCTTGCGGGGACTTGCTGTAAACCTCCAGCGCCTTCTGCCCGCTGTTGGCCGTCAGGACGTGGTAGCCGAAGGACGACAGCACCGTCTGGCCCATCGTCAACAGCAGATCCTCGTCGTCCACGATCAATACCGTCTCCTTGCCGGTCAAATCATCGAGCTTGAAGCCGGTGTCCTTGACGATCTTTTTCTGGGCCGGCAGATAGACGCGCACCGAGGTCCCCTGCCCGGCCAAGCTGGCCACCGCCACCGAGCCGCCGTGGTTGGTGACAATCCCGTAAACCCACGCCAGCCCCAGGCCGCGATGATTGGGTTTGGTGGTGAAGAATGGCTCGAAGATCCGCGGCAGCACGTCCGCCTCGATGCCGCAGCCGTTGTCCGAAATCTCGACGCACACATACGCCCCCGGTTGCAGCGTGATGTTCATGTCCCGCGTCACCTCGTCCACATCGAGGTTCCCCGTGTAAACCACGATCGTCCCCTCCTTGTTGACCGCCTGGATCGCGTTGTCGAGGATCTTGATGAAGGCCTGCTGCATCTTGGCCTCGTCGAAATTCACCGAGTAGAGCTGGTTCTCCAACTGCATCGTCCACTCGATCGCGGTTGCCGCCGGCGTCTGGAACAAGCCCACGGCACGGCGAACGATCTCATTGAGATTGCCCGTGGTCAGGGTGCGGGCATCCTTGTCCTGCCGGCTGAACGCGGCGAGGTCATTGGCGATTTCGGCGGCCTTTTCCGCGGACTTTTCGATCTCGACCAGGGAACCGCGCCACGGGTGCTGCGCCTCGACTTTGCCCAGCAACAGCGAGGTGTGACCCAGGATGCTGGTGAGGGCGTTGTTGAAATCCAGCGCCACCGTGCGGATCAGTTGCATCGCGCAATCCAGCTTCTGCTTCTGCACCACCGTGGTGTCCAGCGCCGGTGCGGCGGGGTCCAGGCTGCCCGCGCTCGCGCCGCCCCTCGCGGCCGGTTGGCCGTTCCGCAAGAGTTGAAACACAAAAAAAGGCTGCCCCTCGCGCGTGGCCGGATTGACACAGGCGTGAAAGCCCGCGCTCGCCCCGGTCTTGAGCCGGAACTTCAGGGGCGCGACCGCCCCGCCGGCCTTGTCCAAACCGGTCCAAAACTGGTCCAGGCTCGCCGCGTTCTCCGGGGCCCAGAGGGTCAGCAATTGGGTCGAGCCGCCGATCAGCGTCGCGCCAAAGGCCAGCACGGCGGCCTGGTTGGCCCCCCGGATCACCCGATTCTGGTCCACCCAGAAGGCAGGCCAACTCGCGTTCTCCAGTGCAAAGTCCATTTCCAACTTCATCAACAAACCCGACTTAAGGGGCTTATCCTACCTATTTGCGGGCAATACTCAATCTTCTTTTGACTGCCACGCCCGAACCCGGGTCGTTTCCAAGTCCCTGAAACAAGGCCAGGACCGCCCGAGCGCCCCGGCTCGCCGCAGCCTAAACGGCCACTTGTAGGGGCGCGCTTTCGGCGCTACAGTCCTCGCGCCGTGAATCTCGCTGTTATCAAGTCAAGTCTTGGCGCCGCTTTTGCGTCGGGGTCCTTCCCTCAAGGACTCTCTGGGCGAGGCGCGCAGAGGGAACGGACGAGGGCTAAAAAGAGCCGAAGATAAACGAACAGTTGACCTGTGGTCTGAGGCGCGCCTCGCTAGGCAATGACGGATTATGCAAC
>JAGWYX010000838.1 GCA_018969165.1 Verrucomicrobiota bacterium | reverse complement strand
GATCTCGACACCCCGGCGTTGCGCGTGCTGCTTCCGGAACGAGCAGTTCCAAGAATTTCATGTCTGGCCGATCAGGCGAATCCGCCGGATCCGACCGGTCAGTCAGCTAATAACCCCTGAACGAATATACTTTATGAGTGAACCAACATCACAGGAGCAAAGGATAGCTCCCATTCCCCAGCCGGCGCCTGCAGCCGGCGGGCGGTTGCCGGAGACGCGGCTCGAAACCGTGTCTTACGACAATAACATCGTCCGCTGGTTCGCGATGGCGACCGCCTTTTGGGGTATCGTGGGAATGCTGGTGGGCATCGTCATCGCCGTCAAGTTATACGATCCATATTTTTTGGGCGGAATCAATTTCCTTTCGTATGGCCGGCTGCGCCCGCTCCACACGAACGCAGTTGTCTTCGCCTTCGCGGGCAACGCAATTTTTTTAGGCGTCTATTATTCGCTCCAGCGCCTCTGCAAAGCGCGAATGTATAGCGATTGGCTGAGCAAAGTCCATTTCTGGGGATGGCAGCTCATCATCGTGAGCGCTGCCATTACCCTACCGCTCGGAATTACTACAAGCAAGGAATATGCGGAACTCGAATGGCCGATCGATATCGCTATCGCGATCGTCTGGGTCATCTTCGGATGGAACATGCTGGCCACGATCATGCGCCGGAAGGACAAGCACATCTATGTTGCAATTTGGTTCTACATCGCCTCGTTCGTCGCGGTGGCGATGCTCCATATCGTAAACTCGATGGAGCTTCCGGTTTCGTTCCTCAAGAGCTACTCGATGTATGCCGGTGTGCAGGACGCGCTCGTCGAATGGTGGTACGGGCATAATGCCGTGGCGTTCTTTCTCACGACGCCATTCCTCGGTATCATGTATTATTTCGTTCCAAAGGCGTCGGGCCGGCCGATTTATTCTTATCGGCTTTCGATTATACACTTTTGGTCGCTCATCTTTATTTACATCTGGGCCGGGCCGCATCACTTGCTCTACACGGCGCTGCCGGATTGGGCGCAATCGCTGGGCATGGTGTTCTCGCTCATGCTGGTGGCGCCGTCCTGGGGCGGCATGCTCAACGGCCTGCTCACCTTGCGCGGGGCGTGGGACAAGGTTCGCCAGGATCCCATGCTCAAGTTCATGGTGGTGGCCGTGACCGCTTACGGCATGGCCACGCTGGAAGGCCCGACCCTGGCGATCAAGAGCGTCAACTCGCTCTCGCATTACACCGACTGGACGATCGCCCACGTGCACACCGGGGCGCTGGGCTGGAACGGTTTCCTGACCTTCAGCATGCTCTATTGGTTGGTCCCCCGGCTCTACAACACCCGGCTCTGGTCGATCAAGCTGGCCAACTACCATTTCTGGATCGCGCTGGTGGGAATGATGTTTTACGTCGTGGCCATGTACGCCAGCGGGATCACCCAGGGCCTGATGTGGAAGCAATTCACCGCCGACGGTTACCTCCAATACCCGAACTTCCTCGAGACGGTCGTCCAGATCATCCCCCTTTACCGCCTGCGGGCCGTCGGCGGCTCACTTTACATCGGCGGCGTCTTGATGATGGTGTTCAACCTGTGGCGCACGGCGCGGAGCGGGCATTTCGCGCCGGAAACCGAGGCCCAGGCGCCGGCCTTGACCGCGGAGCCAACCGGGATTCGGCACCCGTGGACGCATCGTTGGCTGGAGGGCCAACCGCTGCTGCTGACGGCCCTGGCGTTGATCGCGGTCCTCATCGGCGGGCTGGTGGAGATCATCCCGATGATCGTGATCAAGGCGAACGTGCCGACGATCGCCAGCGTCAAGCCCTACACGCCGCTGGAGGTGATGGGGCGCGACCTCTACATTCGCGAGGGCTGCCTGGGCTGCCACTCGCAAATGATTCGTCCGTTCCGCTCCGAGACCGAACGCTACGGCGAGTATTCGAAGGCGGGTGAATTTGTCTATGACCATCCATTCCTTTGGGGTTCCAAGCGCACCGGCCCTGACCTCCACCGGGTCGGCGGCAAGTATCCGGACGCCTGGCACTATCGCCACCTGGACGACCCGCGCTCGACATCGCCGGGCTCGATCATGCCGCGATACCGGTGGTTGTTGACACAAAAATTGGACACCGCCTCGCTCCCGGCGCGGATCAATGCCCTGCGAAAAATCGGCGTGCCCTATCCGCCCGGTTACGAAAACCGGGCCTTGGACGACCTCAAGACGCAAGCCGCCAAGGTGGTCGCCAACCTTCAGACTGGCCTGATCAAGACCGAGCCGGACCGCGAGATCGTCGCGGTGATCGCCTATCTGCAGCGGCTGGGCACGGACATCAAAGCGTCGCCTGCCTCCCCGCCGGCCGCCGCCGCGCCGGGGTCGCTTCCCGCCGCCGTGGCCGCGGCCGCGCCCACTCCACGTTCCTTCTCACCATGATGCAGCATCTGATCCAGAACCTGGGCGAACTCGGAGTTTTCGGCGTGATTTCGCTCTGCCTGTTTTTGGGGGTGTTTGCCG
>JAGWYX010000837.1 GCA_018969165.1 Verrucomicrobiota bacterium | reverse complement strand
ATCGCCGTCGAGTTCAAGGACAACGACGTGCTCGGCATCCTCGGGACCATCGACGGCGACGCCACCCATGTTGCCCTCCGCGTCGCCCTCAAAATCGAAACTTACATCATCAACACCTCCGATCCGGACCCGACCTTGACCGAGACCCAGATTCCGTGGCTGACCCGCATTTTCCCGGACGAACGCCAGCAGGCCTGGCGCCTGGCCGACCTCGTCGTCAAACAAGCCCATTGCCGGCACATCGCCATCCTGCGCGAAAACAGCCGGCCCGGCCGCGTCGGCGTCATGCACTTTGCCAACTTCGTCCGTCGCCTGGGCTCCCCGCCGGTGGCGCACCTCCTGTACCTGCCGGGCGAGCATGAATTCCAGAGCCAGCTCCAGGCTATGAAAGCGGCCGAACCCGACGCAGTGCTCTTCTACGGCCAACCTGAAGACATCGGCCGCGCCGTCGCGCTGATCCGCCAGGCCGGCCTCAATGCCAGGTTCTTCGGGTTCGACCGCTTGCACGAAACCGGCTTCAGTCGCGCCGCCGGAAAATTCGCCGAAGGAATGACGATCCTCTACTTTTTTGACCCGGGCCGACGCGACCCGCGATGGTTGGACTTTGTGGCGCGCTATCAACGACGTTGGAACCAAACCCCGGATGTTTACGCCGCCTACGGCTACGACGGCGCCAACCTGATGATCGAGGCCATTCATCACGCTGGACCCAATCGCTACCGCGTGCAAGCCTACCTGGCAAACCTCGATCAATGGGATGGCGTGACCGGACACATGGTCTTTGACGGACAGTGGAACAACATCGGCCCGCTGGTCGTCGCCGAATTTATCGGCGGCCAATGGCGATTCCGCCCGTTCACCGCCTCAGATTCGTCCGCCGCCACGCGCCCCCGCACCGCGAAATGACCGGTGAACCACCAGCCCCGGTTGGACCGCGGCCTCCGCCCCCCTCGTGCGTGCCGCCCGATCTGGAAAACGGCGCGCCGACACCGCGCCGCCCGACCGCCAGTCCGTCGGCCCGCGGTGCGATCGGCGCACGGCGGGGACCCGCCTTCCCGCAGTTAACCGCGCTCGCGTGGCTCGCCGGTTGCGCCATGACATGGGCCGCGGAAACTGGCTCCGCCCCGGTCGCCATCGGATTCCTGCTCCCGCCCAAGGACCCGGATGCGGACAGCCCGCGCCAGGGAGCACGGCTCGCTATCGAGCAGGCCAATCGCCTCCCCGGCCCCGCGGTGAAACTCGTCGTCCGAGGCCGCCAGGGCCAGTGGGGCAGCGACGGCGAAGACGCGGCGGCGCTCGTGCTCGACGATCAGGTACGGGCCTTGCTGACTTCGGCCGATGGCGCGGCGGCTCACCAGGTCCTCCAGGTGGCCGGACGCACCGGCGTGCCGGTCGCTTCGTTGTGTCCGGATACCTCGATCACCCGCAGTGGAATCCCTTGGGCCCTCCAGGTCGTCCCGGGCACCGAGGCGGAAGCCCGCACGATCTTCACGACGCTCGCGAGCAGCGCCAACCCGCCGCGCCGATGGTCTGCCGTGGTGCCACTCGAGCGCGCGGGCCGCGAAGCGACTCGCGATTTGCTGGCGGCCGCCCACGTCGCCGGCTGCCAGTTGGCCCCTCCTCTCGCCCGGCCGACTGTGCCGGCGGATTCGACACCGGCTTTGCACCGCCTCCTGGCCAGCCAACCAGACGGCGTGCTGCTCTGGGTGAATCCCCGGCCCGCCGCGCACCTCGCCCGCGCGTTGCGCCAGATGGGCTACCACGGCTTGCTGGCGGGACCGAGCTGGCTGGATTCGCCGGCCTTCCTTCGCGCCGCCGGCCAAGCGGCCAGCGGCACCCTGGTTCCCGCTCCGGTCTCCAACGAACGCGACATCGCGAGCTTCCGCGATTTTGCTGCGACCTACCGGACCCGCTTTGGGCGTGAGCCGGACGCCGCCGCCGCCCAGGCCTACGACGCCACGACGTTGCTCGTCCGCGTGCTGCGCGATGCCGGGAACCGCCCGGCCTATCGCCAATTCCCGCTCCGGCGCGAGTACACCGGAATTTCCGGCGACCTGAGATTTGATTCTACCGGCCGTCGCGTCGTCCCGCTCACGCTGCGAGTCTGTCAGGACGGCAAATTCAGCGTGCTCGAAACCGAAACTCCAAACCACTCGTCACTCCGATGAAAACCGGGTTGCTCATGGGGCTCGGCCTGCTGGTCGCCGCGATCCTGGCATGGTGCTGGCCGACCCGACCAACCCGGTCGCCGGCAAAGACCCGGCTGGCGGTCTCGATCCAGCCGCGGGACCTGGCCGATGCCCTGCGCGCGGTGATCGTGGCTGACCGCGATGTTTACCTCCGCGAAGTCATTCAGCCCCCGGCCCAGGACGCCCACCGCACGCCGGCCGAGTTCGGTCCCGCGGCGAAGTCAAACTTGGCCGCCCCTTGCCAACTGCTCCGTCTTGGCGATGAGCAGGTCCAGAACCGCGGTGCCGAATTCTCCTACGCCCTGC
>JAGWYX010000836.1 GCA_018969165.1 Verrucomicrobiota bacterium | reverse complement strand
TGACCACGACTGCCTCCTGGCCGGGCATGGCGTCGTCCCTCGTCAGCAACCGCCCGGCGACCAACGGCAGCCGCAAGGTATGAAAGTAATCTCCACTGCGCACCCCGATGTAGTCCGAGCTCAACTGGACCAAGTCGTCCCGCCCCTCCACCCGGAAATCCCCGTAGGAATAGGCTGCGCCGGAACCGACGCCGATGGCCGCGGATTCGACGCCGGGGATGGCCCGCAGTCGCGCCACCATCGTTTCGTCCCAGCGCAACTCGGTCTGAATTTCCTTCGCAAACCAAGCGGCGATCGCTTGCCGGCGGATTGCACCGCCTTGCTTGAGTGCCGCCGCGTCAGGCCGGGTGATTCTCATAAGTGGACCCGGATCGAATATCACTCGATAGAGTCCTTTCGGATCAAGTCCGGGATCGACCCGCAGCAACTTCAGCATGCTGTCGATGACAAGCCCGGCCCCCGCCAGCAGCACCACTGCCAGGGAAACTTGCGCTACCACCAACCCATCCCGGAACAGCCGCTGCACCGCGCTGTCCACTTGCTGCTGCGACGTGTCCTTGAGCGAATCATGCAACCGCAACTGCGACACCATCCAGGCCGGGGCGACCCCGAACACCAGGCCCGTCGCCGTGGACACCAACAGCGTCAACCCCAGCACGGAGCCATCCAGACCGACGACCCGCATTCGTGGCAGGTTGCCCAGGTAAAAATTGTCCAACGCCCGGATGCCGCCCCAAGCGAAAAAGATTCCCAGCAGCCCGGCGAAAGCGGCCAACAACAGGCTCTCGGTGATCAGTTGGCGCGTCACCCGGAACCGGCCGGCGCCAATCGCCATGCGAATGCTCAATTCGCCCCGACGCGCGACCGCCCGCGCCAGCAGCAGCGTCCCCACATTGGCACAGGCGATCAGCAGCAACATCCCCACCGCCGCCTGCAGACTCCAGAGTGTCGGCTCGAGGTTGGGACCGACGAACAGCGTTCGGGCCATCATCGCCTCGATCACCCACTGAGTGTTCGGTTCCGGGTGTTCCCGCTCCCGGCGCTGCGCGACGGTGTCAAGATAAGCACGCGTCTGCGCCAACGACACTCCCTTCTCCAACCGGCCGATGACGGCCCACATACGGTTCGCGATCCACTCCGGGTTCGTGGTTTCCTCGCCGGCGAAGACGTGCGGAATCCAAAACTGATTCTCGCCCGGGCTGAACGGGAACTGGAACGTCGGCGGCATGATGCCGATCACCGTGTAGGCTTGCCCGCCGAGCACGATCGTCCGACCGACAAACTCCGGGTCCCCGGCGAAGTGCTGTTGCCAAAGTCCATAACTGGCCACCAGGACCTTGTCGTGGCCGGGTCTTCCTTCATGCGGTAGAAAAGTCCGGCCTGCCAGTTGCCGCGCCTCCAGCACGCCGAAGAAACCGGGAGTCACCGTGGCGCCGTGGAGTTTCAACCCGTTGGTGCCATGCCCAAAGGTGAACTCGTCCGCGCTTTGAAAATAGGCGGCCAACGACGCGAACAGGTTGGTTCGTCTGGCCAGCTCGGTAAACAGGAGCGGCGACACGCTCCACCTGGCTTGATGCATGACGTCCACCTCCCGCAAGGAAATCAGTCGGTCCGCCTCCCGGCCGGGGATCGGGCGGAGCATCGTCCGGTCCACGACGCTGAAGACGGCGGTGTTGCCGCCGATGCCCAGCGCCAGGATCAGGATCGCCAACGCCGTCGAGCCGGGCTGCTTGCCCATCAGCCGCGCGCCGAACCGGAGGTCCTGGACCAGGTGCTCGATCCACACCCACCCGCGCTGCTCGCGGCAGGTTTCCTTGACCCGGTCCACCCGGCCGAAACTCCGCAATGCGGCACAGCGCGCCTCGTCCGGGTCCAGGCCGGCTTCGACGTTTTCCCGCGTCTGCATTTCGAGGTGGAACCGCAGTTCCTCGTCCAGTTCGGCGTCGAGTTCCTCCTTCCGGAACCAGGCGCGGAGGCGGCGAACCCAGTCAGACCACAGGCTCATGGGAGCCGGAAATATACCGCGATCACGATATTCTGCCGGAACGGAAAAACCCCGGTTCTAGACAGCAAGGCGAGGATGTTTAAACCGGGTGAGATTGTCCGCGAGCCGGAGAGCAAGGTCGAATCGCGAGTTGTCTCAACCCGTAGCGCGTCAGGCGGCGGTGGGCCGGCGAATACTTCACCGTTCCCGACGGGCCACGGCCGCTGCGAGTTGAGACAACTCGCGGTCCGGGCGTCACTGGCGCTGCTCGCTGGGTGTGCCGTAGTTGTCTTCACCCCAGGCCGCTCCCTCGATCACTTACTGGTCCCGCCTCACTCATGCCGTGCGAAGGATCAAATCGATCACGCCCGAAAACTTCTGCCAATCGGTGGTCTCGCGCCCGAGTTGTTTCCGGCCGGCGGGTGTCAGCCGGTAGAACTTGGCTTTGCGGTGGTGGTCCGAAACGCCCCAGGCCGAGGTGATCCATCCTTTTCGCTCCAGCCGCTGCAAGGCGGGAT
>JAGWYX010000835.1 GCA_018969165.1 Verrucomicrobiota bacterium | reverse complement strand
GGCGTCGCCAAGACCAGCAGGTTTGCCAGGAACGGCTTCCACCATGCTGGCATCGCGGGGTTGGCCAAGGCCCGGGTCAGAGCCAGCACTTGGTCCAGTGAGTCGGCGCGGAACAGCAACCAGCCGTAGAGGGCGAACAGCATCGTCAGCCCCCATGCCAGTCCGGTCGGCAAAGCCCGGCTCCGCCAGTCCCGTTCCTGCCACCAGCGATTGACCGCCAGGCCGACGCCGTGCCACAGACCCCAGAGCAGGAAGGTGGCCGCGGCCCCATGCCAGAGCCCGCCCAGCAGCATCGTCAACATCAGGTTCAGATAGGTCCGGTAGCGGCCGCGGCGATTGCCGCCCAGGCTGACATAGAGGTAGTCGCGCAGCCAACTGGAGAGGCTGATGTTCCAGCGGCGCCAGAAATCGCGGAGGCTCGTCGCGCTGTAAGGCAGGTTGAAATTGAACATGATCTCGATGCCGAGCAATCGGGCGGCGCCCCGCGCGATATCCGAATAACCCGAAAAATCGCAGTAGATTTGCAAAGCGAAGGCCACCGTGCCCAAGGCGATCATGGGACCGCTGGTCGTCGGGTGCTGATACACCAGTTCGACCAGTGGCGCGAAATTGTCGGCCAGCGCCACCTTCTTAAACATGCCCCACAGGAGCAACCAAAGTCCTTCCTCGATCTGCGCGCGCGTGATCACCAGGCGCTGGCTGAACTGCGGCAGCAAGGTCGCCGCCCGTTGGATCGGCCCGGCGATCAGGTGCGGGAAGAAGGAAACAAACGCCAGAAAACGCACCAGGTTCCGGCAGGCCGGGAACTGGCCGCGATAGACCTCGATGACGTAACCCAGGGATTGAAAGGTGTAGAACGACACGCCGACCGGCAGGATCAAATGCAGCCCGCGCCAGTGGGACTTGACGCCGAACTGCCCGAGCATCGCGGCAAAGCTCTCCTCGAAAAAGTCGAAGTACTTAAAAAGAAACAGCACCGAAAGGTTGAGGGTTGCGCTGGCGATCAGCAGCGCCCGGCGCTGAGTGGCGCTCGAGGACCGGTCGATCCCGAGCGCGAGGGTGAAATCCAGCACGCTGGTGAGCAGGAGCAGCCCGGCGAACCGGTAGTCCCACCACCCGTAAAAGACGTAGCTGGCGATGACGATCAGCAGGTTCCGCGCCCCGAGCCAGTGGCGGAGCAGGTAATAGAGGGCCAGGAAGACCGCGAAAAACCCAAGGAAATCATTGGAGTTGAACAGCACCGGCGTCCCTTTCGGACCATCCTGCTTAGCCCGCGGCCAGGTCCCGGACGACCGGTTCGAGCCGCCCGATCCCTTCCGCCGCTTCGGCGCGGGTCAGGTTCAATGGCGGCAACAGGCGGATGACGTTCGTGCCGGCCGGGATGGTCAACACCCCGGCCTGGTGGAGTCGTTCGACGAACCGGAGCGAGGCCACCTTACCGTTGGGACTGCGGAAGCCGGGAATGTCTGGCGCCAGTTCGATCCCCAGCATCAGCCCCAGACCTCGTACCGCGTGGAGGACCGCCGGGTATTGGCGGGCGAGCCTGGACAATTCGGCGCGCAGGAACTCGCCGACCGCGCGGGCATGGTCCGCGAGTTGGTCGCGCCGGACCACTTCGAGGACTTTGAGCGCGACGGCGCACGCCAGTGGCGTGCCGCCGTAAGTCGAGGCGTGTGTGCCCGGACCCAGCAGATCGGCGTGCGGCTGGCGCACCCAAAAAGCCCCGAGGGGAAAGCCGTTCCCGATGGACTTGGCCAGCGAAACCCCGTCGGGCAAAAATGTCGCCCCCTCCGCCCGGTCCTCCAGGATGCGCTGATAGCTCAGGAAACGGCCGGAACGGAAATAGCCGCACTGCACCTCGTCCATGAACAGCAGGAGATCCTTTTCGTCGCAAAACCGACGCAGGCCCAGCAGGTAGTCGGGCGAGGCGGGGGTGATGCCGCCCTCGCCCTGGATGCCTTCGATCAGGACGGCGACGGTGGCCGGCGTGAGCGCGGCGCGCACGGCCTCGAGGTCGTTGTAGGGCACGTGGCGGAACCCCGCCACCATCGGCTCGAATCCCTTCTTGACCTTGTCTTGCCCGGTGGCCGCAATCCCCGCCAGGGTCCGCCCGTGAAACGAGTTGGTCGCGGTGACGATCTCGAACCGGCCCTGGTCATGACCGAACTTGCGCGCCAATTTGAACAAGCCCTCGTTGGCCTCGGCGCCGCTATTGCCGAAAAAGCACTTGCCCGGACCGATCCGCTCCGCCAGCGCTTGGGCCAACCGGCCTTGCGGCTCCGTGTAATACAGGTTGGACACGTGCACGAGCTGACGCGATTGCTCGATGAGCGTCTCGGTGATTTCCGGGTGGGCATGGCCGAGGGCGCACACGGCGATGCCGGCCCCCAGGTCCAGGTAGCGCTTGCCGGTCACGTCCCAGACGTAGCTGCCCGCGCCGCGGCTGAGGACCACCTCAAAGCGACCATAGGACGGCACGACGTGCTTTTGATACAGGGCTTGC
>JAGWYX010000834.1 GCA_018969165.1 Verrucomicrobiota bacterium | reverse complement strand
TGACCCCGGAACTCGCTGAGGCTGACCACCTGCCCGAGCTGGTTCGTGAAACGATAGTCTGGCATTACGTCGCCGACTTTCAGGGGTTCAACCGCCCGGACGACCCGCCACTCCGGCCGCGCCGGGGGCGCGGTCGGTGGAGTTGGCGCGGTCGCGGCCACGGGCTTGATCTGGTCGATCCACCCCTCGTTGGTGGTCACCACCAACCGGAATTCCACGCGGTCCCCGGGATGTAATCCGGCCAACTCTTTCGGGTCCTTCACCGGGAATGGCATCGTCATCGCCTCCATGTAGCCCGGGATGGCCTCGTGCTGGATCACCACCGTCTGGCCGTCGGGCTTGAGTTCCTTGACCACGCCCCGGGCCGGATAGGTCCGGGGCGGTGCCGGAGGCGCGGTCGAGATGCCCGGCTTGGGCTGAACCGCCGGACGACACGCCCAGAGAAGCAGCAGGCAAGAACCGAGCATGGTCAGGGCCAGGTTCCGTCCGCGGCGCGGACACGGTCGTTGGCTGGCGGCCGCGCTGGGCCGCCGGGCTTGGCTTTTGGCAGTTATCTTTGACATCCTGCCCCCGAATTCTATTCTGCGCTCATGCGTGTCGTCAAAGTCCCGCTCGGGGACCGCGGCTATCCAATCTTCCTCGGAAGCGGCCTGCTGTCCAGACTCGGGACGCACTGCCGCCGGCTGGGCCTCGGCACGCGCTGCGCGGTGATCACCGATCGCAATGTCGCCCGGCATTACGGCCAGGCGACCGGCCGATCGCTTGCGCTCGCTGGGTTCGATCCCGCATTGGTCACGGTGCCTGCCGGTGAAACCGCCAAGAATCTGCGGACGGTCGAGAAGTGCTACGACCGGCTGGCGGCACATCGGCTGGAGCGCCGGTCTTTCGTCGTGGCGCTCGGCGGCGGAGTCGTGGGCGACCTGGCGGGTTTTGTCGCCGCGACTTACCTTCGCGGGGTTGGTTTCGTGCAGGTGCCGACCACCCTGCTGGCCCAGGTGGACAGCTCGGTCGGGGGCAAAGTCGGCGTCAATCTGGCGGCGGGCAAGAACCTCGTCGGCGCCTTCTACCAGCCGCGTCTGGTGCTGGCCGATCTGGACACCTTGCGCACGCTGCCGGACCGCGAGCTGCGCGCCGGGACAGCCGAAATCATCAAGTATGGCGTCATCTACGACGCGGCCCTGTTCCGACGACTCGAGCGCGACCTGCTGAAGTTGTTGCGCCGCGATCCGGGCGTGCTGGCGGCCGTCGTGGCGCGGTGTTGCGAGATCAAAGCGGATGTCGTCGGGCGGGACGAGACGGAGAGCGGGTTGCGCGCCATCCTCAATTTCGGACACACCATCGGGCATGCCCTCGAGGCCATCTCGCGCTACGGCCGGTTCCTTCACGGCGAGGCCATCGCCATCGGCCAAGTCGCCGCCGCCCGGTTATCCGCGCAGTTGACCGGCCTGCCCGAGCCTGACGTCGAGCGGGTCCGGACTTTGTTCCATCGCGCCGGCCTGCCGACGGAGATTCGTTTGAACGCCCGACAGCGGCATCGCCTGTCGGCCGCGATGCGCCTGGACAAGAAGGTCCAGGGTGGCGAAGTCCGGTTTGTGCTGGCCGAGCGCGTCGGGCGCGTGGTCACCGGCCGTGCCGTGCCCGAGACGCTCATCGACCAGGTGCTCACCGGCCGCTGACACTTCGGGGTGCCGCCGTGCCCCGCTCCATCTGAAATCAGAAATCGGAAATCCAAAATCACATGGGCGCTGTCAGTGAAACCATCGTGCGCGAGTATTTCGAGCTGCACGGGTTCTTCGTCCGACAGCAGCGCAAATTCGTCGCCCCGAACCGCCGCGAGGACGAGGAAGTCGATTTCCTCGTGTTCAACCCGCAACCCGAGGCCGGGCGCCCCCCGGCGCCGTTTGTGCTGACCTCCGCGGATTTGCGGGTGATCACGCGCGCGGTGGTGGTGGTCAAAGGTTGGCACACGGAAACCTTCTCCCCGGCGGTGCTGGCCAACGCCCCGGAAATCTTCCGGTTCGTCGAGTCGGCCTCCTTCCGCCAGACGGCCCGCGCCTTCGGTCCTGACGGTCCGCTGCTGAAACTCCTGGTCGTGCCGGCACTGCCCCAGCACGCCGCGGCCCGCGACCAGAGCGTCGAGCTGCTCCGTGGCAAGGGCATCGACGGGGTGATCCCGTTCCGGACCATGTTGTCGGACCTGATCGACCGGATCGAGATCAACCGCAACTACCAGAAATCCGATCTCCTCCAGGTCATCCGCATCCTGAAGAACTACGATTTCTTCAAGGAACCCCAGTTGGAATTGTTCAAATCGGCGCGCAAACGCAGGGCCAAACCGGAGGCGAACGGCGAGGCGGACGCCAGGTACTGACCAGACCCTGGGATAGAATACAGTTTGTGGCGTCGCTTTTGGCTTCTGGCTAGGCGCCAGACCGGGAGTGTATCCCAGCGATACTCGACCGGTCGCGCAACAACGCCAGCAGCCAAAAGCGGCGCCACCCTCCGGGCC
>JAGWYX010000833.1 GCA_018969165.1 Verrucomicrobiota bacterium | reverse complement strand
TCGCCATGAGCACCGGAGACGCGCTCCATTACCAATGGAGGTTCAACGGCACGAACCTGCCGGGCCAAACCAATGCCGCGTTCATGCTCTCCGCCATGCAGCCGATGATGGCGGGGGAATACAGTGTGATCGTGAGCAATCTCGTCGGCGTGGTGGCGAACCCGCGCACCGGCGTGGCGATGTTGACAATGCAGATGCAGTCCGGAGGGGGACCCCATCTGACTCTATACGGCCCGATGAACGGCCACTATCGAATTGACCAAACCCCAAGCCTCGGGCCAACCGCTTCGTGGTCCACGCTGACGAACTTTTCACTCACGACCAATCCTTACCAAGCCATGATTGGGACTGGCAGCGGGCCGACGCACTTTTACCGCGCGGCGTCGACGCCTGAACCCTGAACGAACCCCCAAAGTGTCCTTGCTGCTCACGGCGTGTTCTCGCCGTCTGCATTGGTTCCAGTCTTGCTGGCCGGAACCGTAGCCGGCAGTCCTTCGAGCCGTTGCGAACGCCACAGATAGAAAATCGCCGGATACACGAGCAGTTCCATGACGGTCGAAGTGATAACGCCGCCGATCATGGGGATGGCGATGCGCTTCATCACGTCGGCGCCGGTGCCGTGGCTCCACATGATCGGCATGAGGCCGGCGATGATAACCGAGGCGGTCATGGCCTTCGGGCGGACGCGCTTGACCGCACCGTGATAGATGGCGTCGCGCAGGTCAGTGAGCCTGCGCATCTGGCCTCTGTTGTTCCACTGCTCGTAGGCGAGGTCCAGGTAAAGCAACATGACCACGCCCGTCTCGGCATCGATGCCGGCCAGCGCGATGATCCCGACCCACACGGCCACACTCAGGTTGTAGCCCAGCCAATGTATGGTGGCGAAGGCGCCGACCAGCGAGAACGGCACGGCTAGCATCACGAATAGTTGATTTGTCCGTGCCGAGGCGGGGGGTTATTTCGGCAGCTTGCCCAGTTGCGCCGCCAACTCTTCAAGGGGCGGACGCTCGTTGATGTCGTGCACGTCGATCCAGCGGATGAGGCCCCGCTTATCCACCAGGATTAGCGCGCGCTCGGCGGTGCCGTCGCTGCGCAGCACACCGTAACGAGCGGCGACGCGCCCGTGCGGATAAAAGTCCGACAGCACGTCAAACCACACGCCGCCCATCTCCTGGGTCCAGGCGTGGAGCGTCGGAAGGTTGTCCGTCGTGATTCCCAGCAAGGCGGTGTCATGCTGGTCGAAGAGGTCCTTGACCAGGTGGTAGCCCGGCCATTGTGCCGAACAGACCGGTGTAAACGCGGCAGGCACAAAGGAGAGCAAGACGTTCTTCTTCCCGCGAAAATGAGTGAGCGACACGGAGCCACCCTTGACGGCGCGCAAAGTGAAGTCCGGCGCGCGCTCGCCGACGCGGACTCTGAGGCGGCTGTCGACCGGCTTCAGGCGCCCGGGGTTGTAGATCAACTGTTGGAGTGATGGCGCTTCTTGCGCCGGCAAACGCGGGGTGAGCGCCAGGACGGCCGCCAGAATCAACATGGTGCGGTCCGTTCTCATGGGGGTGAGCCTGGCGTGAAACGCGGCGGCCGGCAATTCACCAAACGCCGGCCGATCGGCTCTGCCCGCTGGTCGCCGCGCTTGAACGCGCCGGATTCGGGCAGGCGTGACCAGAGCCGTCGCAACTCGGCAACTGGTCCTGGAACACGTCCACGTTCGACGCCGGCCCCGCTGGTGCGGCGAGGGTTAGGAGGTGGTCCAGGAGTTGGCTCATGTCCCGGGGCAGTCCGACGCAGCGGCAGACTGCCTGCCAGCGCCCGTTGCGCTTCCGCAGAGCGATAAGTCCGGGAAGCTTCAAGTCGCTGCCCAACGCGCGGGCAAGGGTCCGTTTGCGATCTGGGAAAACGGGAAAAGGCATTTGGAACTCGCGCCGGAAGGTGGCGGCCTCGAGCGGTGTGTCGCCGACGCCCAGACCAAGGAATTTGACCCGGCCGGCCAGACCGCGGGTTTGCACTTCCTGAACGAGCTGGCGCATGCGCGGCGCCTCAGTCTGGCACACATGACAATACATGTCGAACAAGTCCACGATCAACACCTCCGCCTGCGCTTCATCCAGCGTGAACGTGGTCGCGCTACCCGGCAAGCCAAGATAGGCACGGTCGGCGGTGTTGGTCGGCGTTGGTAAAACAATTTGTGCCGGAGTGGAAATCAGCGTCACTCGCTTCGGACCGCCGGTCTCAGGGACAGCACAGCCGCCCGCGAGGAAGCCGAGTGCGGCAAGCAACAAACCGGCGGTGCGCCTCCGAGGGATGGTGGACGGGATCGGGGCTTGTTCCGCTGCGTTGTTCATAACCACAATTCATCGTGCGCCCGGCGCGCCCCGGATAGCCGGAAGCTTTGGCCCGGGCGCGAGCAAGAACTCAAACCGGGGCATTCATGCAAAAACGAAACCAGGCGAAGGCTTGCTCGTCATCCCATGGGGTGCGATGGGCTTCAGTAAGCTGTTGGACAAGGCGAA
>JAGWYX010000832.1 GCA_018969165.1 Verrucomicrobiota bacterium | reverse complement strand
GCAGCCGGTGAGCAGTTGGCCCCGGCTGCGCAAAAACACCTACCGCCAAGGAACGCTCGAATACACGTTAGGAACCATTTATGCCTGAATTCCTAAACGGCATTGGGCCTAGCCCGCCGCCAGGGCCGAGTTCATGCGCCGAATGGCTTCGTCAATCTCCCCGCGATTCTTGAACCCGATCACGACGGCGTCCAGCTCGGGCAAGGACATCGCAAAACGAATGGACCGCTCGCGGTCCTCGGCGCTGACGAACTCCCCATTGCCGATGATTTTCATGCCGATCACCCCGCGGCCCTTCGCCCGCAAGGCCTTGAGCTCGGCGACCACCGGCGTCACGTCGTGCAGCGTGTTGTTCCACACCTCCTGTTCGGGGCCGTCGATGTGGTGACCCTGGGGGTTGACCCGCACCAGGTGCACCTGGGCCCAGGGCGTGGCGGTGGCGTCCCGCAAGGCCGGCAGACTATGGCAGGACACCCCCTTGCTCCGAATCCAGCCCTTCTCCTTTGCCTCATCGAACCCGTCCTGGATGCGTTTCCACTGCTCCGTCCAGCCGTCCCGGATCATGCAATGGATCAACAGGCTATCCACGTAATCGGTGTCGAACACCTGCCGGTGATGATCAATCGCGGCAAGCACATTCTCCGGTTGGCCCGGAATTTTGGATTGGATGAACAGCTTCTCCCGCGGCAAGCCTTTGACCGCGCCGCCGAGCCAATCAAAGGTCCGGTAGGTCTGCGAACAATCAAAGAAGGTGATACCCTGGTCGTAGGCGTAGCGCACCAGGCTGTTGAAGGTTTCCTGACCGAGGTCCCGCTGCACCTGTCCGCTGTTGCTCCCGGTGCCCATCCCCAATCGGCTCAGCTTGATCCCCGTGTTGCCCAGCGCCACCTGATCCACGGCGGTGCGTTTGGCGAGCGTAGCGCCCCGGGCGTTGAAGCAGGCGCCCGCCCCCAGCACCAGCGCACCGGTGGCAGTGACGGATTCGTGGAGGAATTGGCGTCGGGTAAGGCGAGAGGTCTTCATGCGAGTGGTAGATTGGTATGGTGCTATCACTGATAGCACCCGTCAGTCAACCCTGCAAATCGGAAGGACAGCGATTCTAATTTTGCCCGGAGCGCAGCTCTGCGAGCCGCCGCACGCTCACCCGGCCGTTGGGCTGGAAGACAGTTCCAGGCCTCGTCAGCACCACCGAGGCTGCGGGTCGCAGACCCGCGCTCCAAAATGAGAACTCCCCGGCATGTTTGGCGCGCGTTGCGCCCATGAACCGGTCTCACCCGTCCCCTTTCCCTGAACTCGCGCTCACCCTGGCCTTCGGTGCGTGGTCACCCATCCGGGCGCCGGAGGGCCAGCCGGATTTCTGTGTGTGGGACCGCGGGTTGTCCTCGACCCGCAGCGGCCAGGCACGCGCTGCGGCTTGGGACAAGCCGCGGTCCGGTTGCGTGCAGTTCATGGGACCATTGCATCCGCCATCGCGAGGGGTTATCCACGAATGGCTTGACGGATTTTCGTATCCGGATTCAATCTAACAGCGTCTCTTCAGTAAACCCGATTCGACACGTCGATTCTGGCAATAACCGTCTTCGATGCACAACCATGAAAACCAAGCTTCGTTTCATTGCGGCACTGGCAGGAGGTGTGACCACGATCACCGGCATCCACTCGGTGGCGGCCCAGGACTGGCCCCAATGGCGCGGCCCCAACCGCGACGATAAAGTCAGCGGATTCACCGCCCCGGCGAAATGGCCGGAAGTCCTGACACAAAAATGGCGGACCACCGTCGGCCTCGGCGACGCCACGCCGGCGTTGGTCGGAGACAAACTCTACGTCTTCAGCCGTCAGGAAAGCGATGAGGTGACCCTGTGCCTGAACGCCGCTGACGGCAAGGAACTGTGGCGCGACCATTACGGCGCCCAGGCGGTCAGCGGTCCCGCCAGCCCGCATCCGGGCCCGAGAAGCTCCCCGACGGTTGCCGACGGCAAGGTCATCACCCTCGGTGTCGGCGGTGTTCTGTCCTGCCTGGACGCCGCCACCGGCAAGGTCCAGTGGCGCAAGGATGAATTTCCGAGGATGGTGCCGAACTTCTACACCGCCATGTCACCGATCGTGGTGGACGGGCTTTGCATCGCGCACCTCGGTGGCCGCGACAATGCCGCGGTCATCGCCTTCGACCTCGCCTCGGGCCAGGTTAAGTGGAAATGGACCGGAGACGGCCCCGCCTACGCTTCACCGGTTACGATGACGGTGGCCGGGGTCAGTCAGGTGGTCGTCCAAACGCAAAAGAATTTGGTGGGTCTGGGGGTCGCCGACGGTAAACTTTTGTGGCAAGTGGCCACGCCGGCCCAGCGGATGGCGCAAAACGCCGCGACCCCGATCGTTGATGGGCAAACCGTGTTTTACACCGGTCAAGGCAGCGGCACCAAGGCGGTGAGCATCGAGAAGTCCGGCGACAACTTCGCCGCCAAGGAACTGTGGACCAATGACAAGCTGGGCACGACCTTCAACACCCCGGTGT
>JAGWYX010000831.1 GCA_018969165.1 Verrucomicrobiota bacterium | reverse complement strand
GAACCCCTACCTGGCCGTGCGCGCCACCAGGAAATACCTGGCCAATTACCCCGACTCGACCCGCGTTTATCCGGTGAGCCGGATGATGCAACGGTTCAACGACATCGACGCCGCGATGCACGTCACCTCCGGCAACAGTCCCACGCCCTACCGCGACGACCTGTTCGGGCCGGACTTTGCCACGAGCGTCTTCGCGAGTGAGCCGGTGCACAACGCGGTCCATCGCGAGGTGCTCGAACCGGACGGGGTCACCTTCACCAGCCACCGCGCGTCGGACGAGCAGACGAACGAATTCCTGGCCTCGGCCGACAACTGGTTCCGGCCGACGATGATGAAGACCGGCCCGGACGGCGCGCTCTACATCGCCGACATGTACCGCCTGGTGATCGAGCACCCGGAATGGATTCCGGCCGACACGCTCAAGCATCTGGACTTGCGCGCCGGGAGTGACATGGGCCGCATTTACCGCGTTTATCCCGTCGGCGCGAAGCTGCGGAAGATTCCACGGCTCGACAAGCTCAGCACGCCGGAACTGGTCGCCGCCCTGGACAGCCCGAATGGCTGGCAGCGCGACGCGGTGCAACGGTTGCTGGTGGCATCCCACGACCAGGCAGCCGTGCGGCCACTTGAAAAACTGGCGGCGAGCAGCGCCCGGCCCAAGACTCGGCTGCAAGCGTTGTGCACCCTCGACGGCCTGCACGCGCTCACGACGAAAGTGCTGGAACGAGCGTTGCGCGATCCGCACCCGGCGGTCCGCGAGCACGCGGTGCGGTTGAGCGAACAGTTTCTTCCGGCGGGCGATGCGCGTCCCAGCCGGGCGACCGAGAGGTTGACCACGAACTTGCTCAAGCTCGTGGACGATCCAAGCATTCGGGTACGGGATCAACTCGCCTTCAGCCTGGGCGAGTGGAACGACCGGCGCGCGGGCCTGGCATTGGCGCGGCTGGCGGAAAAGGATTTGCAGGACCCCAACGTGCAGACGGCGGTGATGAGTTCGGCGGTGCCGCACGTCGGGGAGATGCTGGATGCCGTGCTGCGGGACTCGAGTGAATCGCCGCCGGCGGGTCTGCTCGATTCGCTGTTCGGGCTGGCCACGGCCCTGGGCAACACGCGTGCCCTGGCCAACGGCCTCAGTCAGGTCAGCCAGCCGCGCGGCGGGGGCTACGCCGGGTGGCAGTTCGCCGCGCTGTCCGGGTTCCTGGACGCGCTGGACCGGCGCGGGCAGTCGTTGGCGCAATTTGAATCCTCGACGGATCCAGCCCTCAAGAGCGCGATTGGGCGATCGGGTGCGGTGTTCGCCCAGGCCCGGGTCGTCGCGATGGCGGCGATGGCGTCGGGAGTGGATCGTGTGGCGGCGATTCGTTTGCTGGGTCGCGGCATGCGTGATCAGGCGAAGGATTACGAAGCCCTCGACGGATTGCTGGGCCCGCAATACTCGCCGCAGTTGCAGCAGGCGGCGCTCGCCACGCTGGCCCGAGCCCAGGGCGGCCCAGTGGCGGAGATGCTCCTGTCGGGCTGGAGCGGCTACGGCCCGGCGTTGCGCCTGCAGGTCGTCAACGTGCTGCTTACCCGCCAGGCCTGGATCCCGGTCCTGCTGGCGGCGATCGAGAATGGGAAAATTCCCCCGGGACAGATCAGCACCCCGCATCAGCAGAAACTGCTGGCATCGGCGGACGCCGCGGTGCGCGAGCGGGCGACGAAATTGTTTTCGGCGACTCGGCCGGATCGACAAAAGGTGCTGGCCGAGTATCAGGGCGTGGCGGATTTGACGGGTGACCCGGCGCGAGGCGCGCCGTTGTTCAAGCAGAACTGCGAGTTGTGCCATCGCCTGCGCAATGAAGGCAATGAAATCGGTCCCGACCTGGGCGGTCTGGCCGAGAAACCGATCCCGGTGCTCTTGGTGGCGATTCTCGATCCAAACCAGTCGGTCGAGGCGCGGTATCTGAGTTACACGGCGGTGACCAAAACGGATCAGGAGTACAGCGGGATCATCGCCGCCGAGACGCCGAACAGTATCACCTTGAAACTGCCGGGCGGGGCCGAACAGGTGATCCTACGCGGTGATTTGAAGGAGCTGACCGGTTCCGGGCTGTCGCTGATGCCAGAAGGCTTCGAGAAGGCGCTGAAGCCGCAGGACCTCGCGGACCTCATCGCCTACATCAAGGCCAGTCCATCGACGATTCGCTCGACGCCAAGTCCGGGCAGGCCTTGACGGTGTTGAGCCTCACCTCGCGAGGCGCGCCTCAGACCTCATTCTGGCCCCGTCCGTGTATTTTCGGTTTTCGTCTTCTACCTCCCTCTGCTCTGTGCGCGCCTCGCTCATAGAGTCCTTGAGGGGAAAACACAGACCACGAAAGAGAGACCAAAACTTGACCTGACTGCAGCAAATTTCACAGTTCAAGGACTCTAGCGAGTGGCTGACCCGGCTCGACCGGTCTTCCGGTAGCTAAAGACCGCCACACCAGGCTGGTCGTTGATCGAAACAACGAATCCGACCTCCATCAATTGACGTCCG
>JAGWYX010000830.1 GCA_018969165.1 Verrucomicrobiota bacterium | reverse complement strand
CGTGGGCCAGGTTCAGCAGCTACTGCAAACCGGCGTCCCGCATCTGCCGGCCGTTAGCGAGCCGGTTCGGCAGACCATGCGAGCCCTTGGGCAGGCCCACGGCACCTCGCTGGCGTCCGCTCAGCTTGGGGCCGATGACATTCGACTGGCGGCTTTGCTCGGCGACGTTGTGGGCTGCCGGCTGTTGGCGGCGGTGAGCGTGGCCGCGGTGTTCTTCGGCGCGGCCACCTACCTTGGCAACGCGCCGAACTTCCTGGTCAAAGCCATCGCCGACCACCAAAGGGTCCCCACCCCCACCTTCCTCGGGTTCATTATTCGATACACGCTGCCCTGTCTGGCGCCGATGCTGGTGGTTGTCTGGTGGTTCTTCTTCCGTGGTTGATTTTTCCATCTCCGGCGTGGAGAGTTGGAGGCGCTGAGCGAGATGCGCACCGTTTATAACATTTTATTCACGATCGGTTTTGTCGTTTCGGCGCCGTATTACTTTCTGAAGCTGTGGCGGCGCGGCCATTGGCGGTCGGGGTTTTACCAGCGCTTCGGCCACTATCGCACCCATACCAAACACGCCATCACCAACCGGCACACGCTCTGGCTCCACGCCGTCAGCGTCGGCGAAGTCAACCTCTGCACGCAATTGATCCGCGCCCTGGAGCCGCGCGTGCCCAACCTCAAGATCATCGTCTCGACCACGACCACCACCGGCATGGGCCAGCTTCGCCATCGACTCCCCTCGCACATCGAGAAAATCTATTACCCGGTGGACCGCCGCAAGTGTGTCCAACGCGCCCTCACGACCCTGCATCCCGAGGCCATCGTGCTGGTCGAAGCGGAAATCTGGCCGAATTTTCTTTGGCAGGCGCACCACCGGGGGATTCCCTTGTTTCTCGTCAATGCCCGGCTATCGGACCGTTCCTATCGCGGCTATAAACGCTGCCGGTTCCTGTTTGGTTCGATTTTCGCCTCGTTCACCGGCGTGGGTGCGCAGGACGAAGCCGACGCCGCCAAGCTGCGCGAGTTAGGTTGTCGTCCGGAAGCCATCCGCGTCCTGGGCAACCTCAAGTACGACGCCGTGCAGGTGGACGAGCGCCGCTTGTTGGACGTGCCGGCGCTCTTGCGCCAACTCGCCGTTCCCGAAGGGGCGCCCCTGCTGGTCGCCGGCAGTACGCACGCCGGCGAAGAGGCCGTTCTCGCCGAGCAATTCCTCCGGCTCCGCCGTCGCTTTCCGGAGCTGTTCCTGGTGCTGGTTCCACGGCATTTCGAGCGTGGCAAGGAGATTGGCGTCGAACTCACCGCCCGGGGGGTCAAGTTCGCCTATCGTAGCGAGGTTTCGATCAGCCGCAGATTCGAGCCGGGCGAGGTCCAATGCCTGCTGGTGAATACCACCGGCGAATTAAAATACTTCTACGAATACGCCACCGTCGTTTTCGTCGGCAAGAGCCTGACCGCCGAAGGCGGCCAAAGCCCGATCGAACCTGGGGCGCTGGGCCGGGCGATGGTCTTCGGGCCGAACATGCAGAATTTCGCCGCCATCGGCCGGGCGCTGGTCGATCGGCGGGGGGCGGTTCAAGTGCGCCACGCCGCCGAGTTGGAACAAGTCATCGGCGATCTGCTCGGCGACCCGCACCGGCGCGAGGAACTCGGTCGCAACGCCCGAACGGTCATCCGGGAGAACCAAGGCGCGATTGAACGCACCGTGGCCATGCTCCTCGAGCACCTCCCCCAGGACGAGCACTACGTCAAACACTAACGAGGCGTCGCCTCAGACTGGAACCACGAATGGACACCGATGGAGAACCACGGATGCCACGGATGCCACGGATCGAAAAGCTGGTTGATCCGCCGGATCCACGCCAGCCGCAGTTCATTCCTCCGCGCCTTTGTCGGTTCCCGCGGCCCTGCCTGGCCTGCCTGACGGCAGACTGGCGCCTCGCTCATAGAGTCCTTGAGGAGCAGGACGAGCGGAAACGGCGTGGACGCCAGAACTTGGCCTGACCACCACGGGATTCGGAACCCAAGGACTCTCGCTATTCCTGCGGGTAGAGCAGGATGCGGTCGTGCACGATGACCGCCAGGTCGTTCTTGTGGTCGCCGGTCAAGTCCGCCACCAGGGCCTCGCGCGGCTCGGGCAGGTCGGAGCGCCGGCCGCGAAAGGTCCGTTCCTCGAAGACCTGCCAGCGATCGGCCGGCACCAGTCGGCGCGGGGGCTCAAAGGCCACGATGTCGAGGTAGTTCTTGGCGGTTTCCAGGAACACCAGGTCCTTGATTCCGTCGTGGTTCAGGTCGCCCGAAATCACATCGTGCAGGTAGCCGTCCTTGATCGGAGTCTCGTAGTGGTCCAGTTCGGTGAGATCCCAGACCGGTCCGCTGAGCGCCATCCAGGCGATGCTGTTGAGCCCGACGAAGGCCAGGCAGTTGGGGTGATCGGCGCCCAGGGCGACGGGCACCAGGCTGGCGAAATCGCTGACCGGCAGGCTGAGGGTGCGGACCACGCGCCAGACGCCCGCCTTGTCCCGCTC
>JAGWYX010000829.1 GCA_018969165.1 Verrucomicrobiota bacterium | reverse complement strand
AGCAGATAGGCGGCGCGTTCGGCGGCGCGCTTTTCCTCGGTGATATCCCGATCCACGCCGGCCATCCACAGGACGCGGTCACCGGGCTCGTAGAAGGTGCGGCCGGACTCGCGGATCCAGCGCTCGCCGCGTTCGGGGTGGACGATGCGGAAATCCAGGTGCCAGACTTCGACGACGGGGGTGGTGAGCATCTGTCGGACGCGGCCGACCACGCGGCCGCGGTCATCGGGGTGGATGCGGACCAACCAGTTTTCGAAACGCGGGGGCTCGCCGGTGGAGAAGCCGTAAAGCTGGCGGTATTCCGGGCTCCAGTCTTCGAAGCGGTTTGCGACGACGTTCCAACTCCAGGCGACGGCGCCGGAGGCCTTGAGGGCGAGGTCGAGTCGCTGCTGGGCCTGGCGGAGGGCGTCGTCGGCCTTGCGCTGTTCGGTGCTATCGACCAGGGCGGTGCGGAATAAT
Source organism: Verrucomicrobiota bacterium (assembly GCA_018969165.1). Lineage (GTDB taxonomy): Bacteria > Verrucomicrobiota > Verrucomicrobiia > Limisphaerales > JAGWYX01 > JAGWYX01. The sequence goes on along the minus strand of JAGWYX010000829.1, from coordinate 2,059 downwards.
TGGGGGGACTGGTCGGCGGTACCGCCAGGGACGCTGATGAGCTGGACGGTGATGGGCGAGCCCTGACGGGTGAGGATTTCGAGTTCGATGCTGTGGGGGTGCCGGCAGCGCCGGAGGCGGCCGAGGTAGCTGAGGTAGTTGCGCCGGTCATGCTTGGCGACCAGTGGGAGCAGGGGTTTATCGAGGAGTTGGCGCCGCGGCAGGCCCAGCAGGGCGGCGGCGGGCAGGTTGAGGTCGCGGATGCAGCCGCTGGGGTCCAGGGTCACGTAACCGACGGGGAGCTGGTCGTAAAGGTCAGCCAACTCTTGGCGGGAGGCCTCGAGTTCGCGCTGCCCCTCCAGGAGCGTGGCCCGCTCGGCGCTCAATTGGTCGATCGCCAGCTCCCGTTTTGGGAGCCGGCGCCGACCGGGGCGCGGCGGGCCGGAGCGGGGTGACTTCACTGGGAGGGGGGTTCGCCGAGATCCTCGATCGTGAGCAGGATCAGGTGATGTTTGTCGCCTCTGGCGGTGAAACGATGCGCATCGAGCCGGAGCTTGCGCCGGCCGAGGTGGTGGAAATTGTGTTCGAGCTCGAAATTTTCGAAGGAGGGATTGCGCGGCAGGACCTCTTCGAGGAGGGTGTGCAATTTGGGGATGTCCCACTGGCCTTCGCTCAATTGATAAACACGGTGGTTGAGGGTCGTCTCCGGATTGATCTGGAAGGTTTGGTAGAAGCGCTGGTTGGCGGCCTGGACGGTGAGTTCCTTGTCCAGCAGCAGGGCGGGGCGGCGCACGGTGTTGATGACCATCTCGGTGAAGGCGCGTCCCTGGGACACCTGTTCGGCGCTGGCCTTGATCAGGTCGATGTCCAGCAATGCCAGCACGGCGCCGTCGATCTTGTTATCGGTGGTTTTGTAGGGACGAATTCGGACCGACCACCAGTGGCCTTCGCGGTCTTTGAGTTCGAGTTCGCGGATGGCCAGGTTGTCGATCACGTCCATCACCAATCTCGGCAGCTCGGGGATGCCCAGCGGGAGGTTGATGTCGGTGATCGGCCGACCGACGTCGCCCGGGATGAGGTTGAGCAATTTCTCGGCGACGCCGGTGAAGCGGCGGATGCGCAGGTCGGAGCCGAGGATGATGATGGGGATATTGACGCTGCTGAGGACGTTGTGGAGGTCGTTGTTGACGTGTTCGAGTTCGGTGTTGCGGCTCTCCAGTTCGTCGTTGAGGGTGGTGAGTTCCTCGTTGGTGGATTGGAGTTCCTCTTTGGCGGTTTCAAGTTCCTCGTTGGTGGACTGGAGTTCCTCGTTGCTGGACATGATTTCCTCGTTGGCGGAACGGAGTTCCTCCATGGTGGCTTCCTGTTCCTCGATGATCGCCTGCAAGGACTCGCGGGTGGCGGCCAGCTCCTCGCGCAGCCGCGTGCGCTCGGCGTTCTCGGTGACCCGGTGGGCTTGGGCCTTGTCGCCGCGGTGCCCCTTGTTGGAGGCCGCCTCGGTGCCGCCGCCGGCCGGCTGAAAGAGGACCAGGTAAAAGCGCTCGGACGACGGCGGCACATGGTAGGGGATGGCTTCCAGGGCGACCTCCAGGAGATGGCCGTTTTGTTTGACGTGCACGCCGGCCTGGCGCACGCGGGTGTTTTGTTTGATGGCCTTATTGACGACGGTGCGCAGGTCGATGACCAGTCCTTCCCGCGCCATTTTGAGCAGGTTCAGGCTGGCTTCGCCGTGGGCGTGTTCGAGGTAGAGGCCAGTGCGGCCGCGGAATTGGAGTACTTCGAGGTATTTGTTGACGATCACGCCGGCCGGACTGTAGTGCGTGAGCAGGATGCGGTCGGCCTGCTTTTGGATTTCGGCGAGGTTGGGGATGACCGACAGGGGGGCGGTGGGTTCGGAGGCCGTCGCGGCGCGTGGCTCCAGCGGAGTGGGTCCGAAGACGACGGTGGGCCGGACGTGGGTGCTCTTTTTGCTGTAGATTTTGGCCCGCTTATTGAGCAGGGCGAACAGGTCGGCGAAACTGCCGACGGTTTCGGAGGCGCCCAGCATGAGGTAGCCGGTGGGCTTGAGCGCGTAATGGAA
>JAGWYX010000828.1 GCA_018969165.1 Verrucomicrobiota bacterium | reverse complement strand
ATGCCGAATGCCGCAATGGCGTGATCGCCGCAGCGGCCGGTTGCAGGACACGTCCGCCTGATCTCAGTTCGTTCCCGCCGCAGCCATCGGCATAACGTTCGCCGGTTCCTTCGGTTTGATGGCGAACCAACGTTCCGCGTCGGCGGGCTTCACCAATTCGCGATAATGCTTGTGCACAACCGCGGCGGTGTTGCCCATCTCGCCGGCCACACGCCCGGCGTCCCCGGTCAACGCAAAACGATAGCTGGCGTACGAATGCCGCAAGGCGTTGGATTTCCATCGGACAGGGGTCAGGGCTCGAATGCCGCGGATCGGATCGGCTTTAACGGCGGTGGAGGCAGCGGTCTCCTGCTCCGCCTTATAGAAATCGTCGTGCCGTCTTCCCCACACCCGCCCTTCCCTCCCGGCATAGGGCGCCAGCCAGGCGATGAGGTTCTCCGAAATGGGGACCACGCGACGGCTCGCAGTCTTGGCCTTTGTCGCACCGACGATGATATGACGGCCAGCCAGGTCGATGTCCGACCATTCCAGCCGCTCGATCTCGGCCGACCGCAAACCAGCAAACGCACCAATGGCCAGGCACGGGACGAATTCCGGCGAAGCCACGGCCAGCAACCGGGCGATCTCCGACGGTGTGAACACCGCCACGTCTCCACCGCTCACCTTGACCTGTTCAACGCCCACCACCGGATTGTCCGAGGCGTAGCCGCGGGCGACGGCAAATTGAAACAGGACGTGCAGGACCCGACGGAAATTCGTGTAGGTCTGCGGCGCGACCTTCTGCGCGTCCAACCAAGTTTGAATGTCCGCCGTCGTCACGCTGCAAGCATCCGTGCTGAAAGCCCCGGCAAATCGACCCAGCCGAAAGCGAAGGTCTTGGAGGTAACGCATTGACGCCCCGCGGGTCTGCTTGATGGCCAGGAGCTCAGTCACCACGTCGGCCACGCACTTGCGCACCGTCGCCTTGTAGCGTGCGGAGTAGAACTTGGCCGCGGCGTGGAGATTCGGCAGGTCCCCGACGAGTTTCAGGCAACTGGCCAGCGTGGCGGCAGCCGCGGGCAGGGCGACGTTGAACGGGGCCAGGGCCTGGATCGCGGCGGCACAATCGGCGGCTTGCTCACCGGTCATGGCCGCCGCCAGGGCGCCACGTTCGTTCAGATCACGGGCCAGCCGATGGGCGGATTCGATGGCTTCAGTCTCGGTGCGATAGCTGTCGAACCGGCGTTTGCCAGCGGAGTAGTTGGCGACCATGAAGGCGACGTTGCCGCTGGGGGTTTGGCGGCGATAGACGGTGACGGAGACCCGGCCGACCCGGATTTTCCGCGGCCATCGGGGGGGCTTACGCGATGGGGCTGCAACCATGAGGCGCATTGTTGCATATTTGTTGCATGTATTCAACTCCCAAGTCTTTTAGCCCTCGCTTTTCCTATACAACTCCTTGATAATAAAATGGAGCCAGTTGTCGGATTTGAACCGACGACCGACGGTTTACAAAACCGTTGCTCTACCACTGAGCTAAACTGGCCCGCCCAGCCCGGCCGCATTCTGGAACCGTCCGATTCGGTGGCAAGCCAATTCGGCACCACCGTGCGTCCAAACCCGCGGGGGATTCGCGGGCACGTTGCCTCAATGACGGGCGCCACCGGCCCCCGAGTTCCCGCTCGTGGACGAGCCGGCCTCGCGGAGCATCAGGTCGTCCGCCGCCGCCGCCAGATCGGCCAGGTAATCGTCCCCCTTTGGATGATGGGTCAAGCCGACCAGGATGTAGCGCCGGCCCGGGCCGGTGATGATCGCGGTGTCGTGAAGCCAATCCTCCCAGGAGCCGGATTTGCTAAGGATTTGCACGGGCCGGCCGGCCAGGCCGCGAACGAACTTGATGTTCTCCGGCGGGATGTCGGGCGAGGCGAAGATCTCGAGCATCGTCTTCGAGGCCGCCGGCGAGACCAGCCGACCTTGTTCCAGCAGCAAATAGAACCGGAGCAACTGGCGCACCGTCGCGGCGTGGGAATGGTCCGCGACCGGATCGCCGAAGCGATCGCCGCCCTGGCCGTAGTACTTGCCCATCCAAAGGCCGCCGCCCCGGGCGGCCTCATAGAGATGGTAGGAATCGAGCACCTGTTGGATCGGTTTCAATCCCATCTGGCGCGCGTACTTGGTCGCCAGTTCGTTGCTCGAGGCCTTGATCATGAGCCCCAACTCGTGCCGGGTAGCCGTGTCCAGATGCGTGGCCGCCCCGGGATGCAATTGAAAGTAAGCCAGCAGAATCGCAATCTTCGGCACGCTGGCCGCATAGAACTCGAGGTCCGGATGGAGCGTGGCCAGGCGACCAGTCCGCAAATCCAGCAGGCCGACGGAAGCCTGCTCGGGGGCCAGGCCGTAGCGGGCGCGGAGGGTGGCGTCGATCCGGACCAAGCCGGCCTGCAAGACCGAGTCCACCGGCGTGTCATAATCCAATCTCTCCATGTTCAGTCCCGCCGCGGCGCAACCGCCCGCCCCCAGCAGCAAGAGGGCCCACACCATCGCGCT
>JAGWYX010000827.1 GCA_018969165.1 Verrucomicrobiota bacterium | reverse complement strand
CGGCGGGAGAAATGTCCCGCCCCGCTGCGGGGCACATGCGTCGCTTGCTGGCTTTGCTCATGCTGGCCGGGGAGTTTGGAAGAGCTGGCGGCCAATGCCAGTATTTTTTGATTACGGCTGCGCCGCGGTTTGGGACCACGGTACTCCGTGCCGTTTTTCCAGTGCATTTGCCCCTCCCGCGGAAGCACGTTCCTGCCGGTCGCGTCAACTTCGCCTGCCTTTGCCATCGCTCCACAGCCGCTACGATGGACTCAACCACCATGCGGCTCAGCCCGGAGGCCATCACCGAGTTCAAGAGAATCTTCGCCGAAGAATGCGGCGTGGTCCTGTCCGACGACGATGCGAACGCGCAGGGCCTTGAATTGCTGCGGCTGTTCGATCTGTTGACCCGTTCACCCGATGACGAGTCCAGTGATCGTACCGGCAGCCAATTTGACGTACCCCGGGGTACTGGTAGCATGGGGTACCCCTCGAACAAGGAGCAAAAATCGTGAAATTCCATGCCCGGATATTTCATCTACAGCCGCAAATCCACCGAGGCCGAAGACCGGCAGGTGCTCTCCATCGACTCCCAGGTAAGCGAACTCAGGCAGACGGCCACGCGACTCGGGCTGCCCATCCTCGATGTCCTCACCGAAGCCAAGTCGGCCAAGGCCCCCGGCCGGCCCGTCTTCAACGCCATGATGCAGCGCCTCTACCGGGGCGAAGCCCAGGGAGTCCTCTGCTGGAAGCTCGACCGCATGGCCCGCAATCCCGTGGACGGCGGGGCCGTCATCTGGTCCATCAAACAGCACAGCATCAAGGTGGTTACGCCCGCCCAGACTTTCGGCCAAGCCGACGACAATGTCATTCTCATGTACATCGAGTTCGGCATGGCCCAGAAATACATCGACGACCTGAGCAAGAACGTCAAACGAGGCCTCAAGGCCAAGGCGGAGAAGGGCTGGTACCCGGGCGTGGCACCCCTGGGCTATCTCAACGACCACACCAAGGATCAGGGCGAGCGCGACGTGGTCATTGACCCCGACCGGTTCGCTCTCGTCCGTCGGATGTGGGACCTCATGTTGACCGGCCGCTACGCCCCGCCTGCCATTGCCCGCATGGCAAACGAGCAATGGGGCTTCAGGACGCGCCCCATGCCCAGGGAAGGCGGCAAACCGCTCGCAAGGAGCGGTATCTACCGGCTCTTCGCCGACCCCTTCTATTACGGCTGGTTCGAGTATCCCAAAGGCAGCGGCCAGTGGTACCGGGGCGGACACCGGGCTATGGTGTCCGAGGAGGAGTTCAACCGCGTACAAGTCCTGATGGGCAGGACGGGCAGCCCCCGGCCGGCGGGGCACAAGGCCTTCGCCTTCACCGGTCTCATCCGCTGTGGCGGTTGCGGCGGCATGGTGACCGCCGAGGAGAAGCACCAACTCATCTGCGGGGCCTGCCGCCTCAAGTTCGCCTGCCGCGCGAAGGACCGCTGCCCCGGCTGTAGCACCCCAATCGCCGAGATGGAGCGCCCCACCTTCCTGGCCTACACCTACTACCACTGCGCCAAAAGCAAGGATCCGCGGTGCCGTGAAAGGTGCGTCGAGGTCCGAAACTTGGAGAGGCAAGTCGAAGGATTTCTCTCGCGGATCCAACTGTCAGAGCGGTTCGCCCGCTGGGCGATCAGGTATCTCGACGAACTCCACGCGTCGGAGGCATCCGCCAGCCAGGAGATCGCCGCCGCCCAGCAGAGAGCCTACGAAGCCTGCTGCAAGCGGCTGGCCAACCTGGTGAGGCTCAAGACCTCGCCCGAAAACGCCGACGGCAGCCTGCTCTCCGACGTGGAATATGGGACGCAGCGTCTCGATTTGCTCAAAGAAAAAGCACGACTGGAAGAGACTCTCGGCAACACCCAGGCGCAGGCCGAAAGGCGGCGGGCACTCGCCGCCGAGACCTTCGAGTTCGCCCGCGAAGTCCGGCAGCGCTTCGCCAAGGGTGATGCCGAGGCCAAGCGGCAGATTGTGGCGACGCTTGGTTCGAACTTAACCTTGAAGGACAAAATCCTCATGTTTGACGCCAAAAAACAGTTCTCCATTCTGGAACAGTCTCTCTGCGGCGCACGGCAAGTTTCTGGCACGCTCGAACCTGAAACTTTTGAAGCGGTACAAGGGCAAAACGGTCGTATGGAACCTCACTGTCTCACAGGGTGCGGACAGAAGGACGAAGCTCGAACCTATGACAGACCGATGCAGCAGATGGTCCGGGCGGTCTACGCCTTCTTTGGGGAAAGCATACTGCACCCGCCTTCCACCGGCAACTGAGCCGGCGCGAGTGCAACAAACCTGCCTGGCGGATTGTCGCCACGTCCCTTTCATACGAGTTGTGGCTTTCATCATAGGCCTCCCATATCCTCCTCCAAGGAGGATAGTGTTGCCGAACCCGGCAATTTCCCCAGCCATCACATCATGCCTCTGCGTGGTAAAATAAATTCATGCCCAAAGACTTCGACGGCTGGAACGAGGAGAAAAAGAAAATCCACCAGACGCCGTTCAC
>JAGWYX010000826.1 GCA_018969165.1 Verrucomicrobiota bacterium | reverse complement strand
TCCCCAGCGGCCTCATCACGACCGTTGCCGGCGGCGTCGGCGACGGCGGGCGGGCCACCAACGCAGGGTTGTGGGCTCCGCGCGATGCGGTGTGGGATGCCGCGGGCAACTTCTACATCGCCGATACCGCCAACCAGCGCATCCGCCGCGTGGACACCCGAGGCGTCATCACCACCGTCGCGGGCAACGGCCAGCAGGGTTTTTCAGGCGACGGCGGCGCGGCGACCAATGCCAGCCTCAACAGTCCCTCCGGCGTCGCGGTGGACGGGGCCGGCAACTTGTTCCTTGCCGATGTGGGGAACAATCGCATCCGCAAGGTGGGTACGAACGGCATGATGACCACGGTGGCGGGCAATGGCCGATCCGGCTATTCCGGTGATAGAAGCGCGGCGACCAGCGCCACTCTCAACGGACCCTGCGCGGTGGCGGTGGACGGTTCCGGCAACCTGTTGATCGCGGATCAACGAAATTATCGCATCCGCCGAGTTGCCCCGGACGGGATCATCGTGACCGTGGCGGGCAACGGCAGATTGGGCATCTCAGGGGACGGCGGCCCCGCTACCAATGCCAGTCTGGCCAGTCCGAATTCCGTGGCGGTGGACAGCTCCGGCAACTTGTTCATCGCCGATCTGGGGAACAATCGCATCCGCCAGGTCGGCACCAACGGCATCATTACCACGGTGGCGGGCGGTGGGGCCAGCGATCCCGGTGACGGCGGACTGGCGACCAATGCCAACCTGATGACCGTATCGGGTGTCGCGGTGGACCGGACGGGGGACCTGTTTATCGCGCAGGCCTCCTTCCCCGGCCGCATCCGCAAGGTGGACCCCAACGGCATCATCACGACCGTGGCGGGCGGCGGGAGCATCTATCCCGGTGACGGCGGGCTGGCCACGCGCGCCAGGTTGAATCCCACCAGCGTTGCCGTGGATAGTTCGGGCAACCTGTTGCTGGTCGAGCAGCAAAACAACACCGTCCGCGAGGTCAGCACCAACGGCATCCTGTCCACGGTGGCCGGCAGACCACCGAACAACCCCGGCGACGGCGTGGCCGCCGTCGACGCCAGCCTCAAACAACCGACCGGCCTGACCCTCGACGCCGTCGGCAACTTGTTCATCGCGGACTCTCAGGACAATCGCATCCGCAAAGTCGGCACCAACGGCATCGCCACCACCGTCGCGGGCAACGGTCAAATGTTCTACCATGGCGACGGTGGGGCGGCGACCAATGCCAGCCTGTGGCGGCCTTCGGGTGTGGCCCTCAACACCGCGGGCACTCTGTTCATTGCGGATTCCATGAACCAGCGCATTCGGAGCGTAAGCAAGACCGGCATCATCACCACCGTGGCGGGGAATGGAACGGCGGCTTACTCCGGCGATGGCGGCCTGGCGACCAAGGCCAGTTTGGCCCTCTTTACCTCCGGCGTGGTCCTGGACGGCTTCGGCAACCTGCTCATCGCCGACACCCAGAACAGCCGCGTCCGCCAAGTGGACACGCATGGCGTCATCAGCACCGTGGCGGGCAATGGCGTTCCAGGCTACTCGGGCGACGGCGGGCCGGCGACCGCGGCCGGCCTGAAGTACCCTTCCGGGATTGCCGTGGACGCGGCCGGCAACCTGCTCATCGCCGACACCCAGAATAACCGCGTCCGCCAGGTGGACACCCGCGGCATCATCACCACCGTGGCCGGCAACGGCGTCCCAGGCTACTCGGGCGACGGCAGGGCGGCGACCAATGCCAACCTGGCCGGCCCGATGTGGGTGGCGACCGACCATGCAGGCAACCTGTTCATTGCCGACGCCGCCAATAATCGCGTCCGCGAGGTTCGCACTAACGGCCGGATCAGCACGGTGGCCGGGGGGGGCGCCGTGTATCCCGGCGACGGCGGCCCGGCGACCGCCGCCAGCCTGGCCAATCCATCGGGCCTGGCTTTGGACGCCGCCGGCAACCTGTTCATCAGCGACACCGGACATGCGCGCGTCCGCAAGGTTGTTTTTTCAGACGGCCCGACATTGACTCTGCCTGATTTCTCCGCGGCCCTGGCTGGCAATTACCAGGTCACCATCACCAATCCTTATGGCAGCGTCACCAGCGTCGTGGCGGTTGTCAGCCTCGGTCTTGGACCAATGACCGTGAGCCTCGAACCCGGCCCCGCCGTGCGGCTCCAACTGACGGGACAGCCGAGTGCGAGTTACGTGCTCGAGACCGCGGCCAGCCTGGCCCCGCCGGTCCAATGGCTCCCGCTGTTCACCAACGCCGCCGACTCGGCCGGCAACTGGAGCTACCTCGACACCAACGCCGCTACTGCGCCGTCGCGTTTCTACCGTGCCGAATCGGCGTCCCGGTGACGGGGTGCCTCGGGCGACTTGCTCCTGAGAGCATGGCTGGCGGACGGCAGTGTCCTAATTTCGGAGCGCGGCTCTATGAGCCGCAGCACAGCAGCTTCAAAATCAAGCCGCTGCGAGTCACAGACTCGCGCTCCAACCGCAAATTCGGACACTGCCTGGCGGACCCGGCGCTTGACTTGTG
>JAGWYX010000825.1 GCA_018969165.1 Verrucomicrobiota bacterium | reverse complement strand
AAACGACGCGCGGCGCAACCGTGAAGGTCGATATCGTGAACTTCTCCTTCACCCCACAGACGGTGACCATCAACGTGGGGGACACTGTCGAGTGGATCATGCAGGATGCAGGCACCGAGCACAACGTGGTCTCGACAACTCCAGCCGGCGTCCTGGGTTCTTCGCTGCTGATGGCCGGTCAAACCTACTCGTTCACTTTCAACGCCGCCGGTACCTACCATTATGAATGCACCATTCACACCTTCATGACCGGCACCGTCACGGTCCACGGCGCGGCTGCCGACCAGCCGCCAACCGTCAGCATCTCCAGTCCCGCCGGTGGGACCGTGGTGGCCGCGCCGTTTTCCGGCGCGATCCAGGCCGCCGCCGCCGACTCGGATGGCACGGTGACCAACGTCAGTTTCCTGGCCAACGGTAACCTCCTCGGCTCCGTGGCTCAAAGCCCCTTCAACCTCGTGGTGACGAATCTGGCTGCCGGCACCTACGCCCTGACAGCGGTCGCCACAGACAACGGCGGCATCTCCACCACCTCCACCCTGGTGACCCTCCTCGTCGATGCCCCACCGACGGTGTCGATCACTGCTCCGACCAGCGGCGCCACCTTGATCGCACCCGCCACCAGCTCGATCCAGGCCAGCGCCACCGACCCTGACGGCACGGTGATTCAGGTGGCGTTCTTCGCCGATGGCGCGTTGTTGGGGAACACCACCCAGTCGCCATTCAGCCTCACTGTTTCCAATCAGCCAGCCGGCAGTTACACGCTGACAGCGGTGGCTACGGATAACAACGGCTTGATGACGACCTCAGCACCCATCACCATCACTGTCACTGCGCCGATTGCGACGTTGAACGCCTTCCTGCAACAGAACCTGGTTTCTGATTTGCCTGGCTTGGCGGAGAACACCGACACGAATTTGTTGAATCCGTGGGGCATTGCGGCCAGTCCCACGGGGCCGTTGTGGGTTTCGGACAATCACACAGGGATCGTTACCGTTTACAACGGCACCGGCGCGGTGTTGTCGCTGGTTGTCACAATCCCGCCGCCTGCGGGCGGCATGCCCCCCGCCGCACCGTCAGGCATGATTTTCAACAGCACCAGTGATTTCATCGCGGTATCGAATACACCAGCCCGTTTCATCTTCTCTACCGAGGACGGCACTCTCTCGGCGTGGAGCAATGGAACCAACGCGCTGCTGAAGGTCGATCACTCGACCGCCGGGGTGGTTTACAAGGGCTTGGCTATGGGCGCCAGCGGCGGTAGCAATTATCTTTATGCCACCGACTTTCACAACGGGCGCATCGAAGTGTTCGACGGAACCTTTGCCGATGTGACTGCCGCCTTCCCGTTCGCTGACTCAACGATCCCCACTGGGTTCGCCCCGTTCGGCGTGCAGAATTTGAACGGCTCATTGTACGTGGCCTACGCCAAACAGGACGCCGATAAACATGACGACGTACAGGGTCCAGGCAACGGCTTCGTAAATGTCTTCGACACCGCCGGGCACCTGGTTAAACGGCTGATCTCGAACGGGGCGCTCAACTCACCTTGGGGCATGGTGATCGCCCCACCCGGGTTCGGACCTTTCGGCGGCAAATTGCTGGTGGGCAATTTCGGCGACGGCACCATCAACGTTTTTGATCCGAGCAGCGGTGCCCGGTTGGGACTGCTTCAAACCCCGGCCGGTCAGCCGATCGCCAACCCGGGTCTCTGGGGGCTGTTGGTTGGCAACGGCGGCAACGGCGGCGACACCAACTCGGTTTATCTCACTGCCGGCATCCCGGCGGGCGGCAACTTCGAGGATCACGGTCTGCTGGCGCGGGTGTCTCCGCTGACCGGGGTTTATCTTACCAGCGCGTTGCTCACGAACAACGGGTTGGCTGTGAATTGGGTCGGCGGCAGACCGCCCTACACGGTGCAGACCAATGGCAGTCTGGGCAGCACGAATTGGGTGACCTTGTCCACGGTGACCAACCAGACCGCGACCGTGCCCCTCAGCGTCGCCGCCGGTTTTATCCGCATCTCGGATTAGGCGTCGGCGAGTTGAATTCAGGCTGAGTTGCGGTTACGCGCCTTGTTTTGATGGCGGGGTGACGACGCTGCTGATCGCCGCCCGCAATGCGCACAAAGTCCGGGAAATTCGCGCGCTGCTCGGCGAGTGGCTCCGCTACCTCACATCGCCAGCGTCCCGGACACGGCAACTCCTCGCCGGCAACGTGACCAAGAAGGCGGTGGTCTCAGCCGGTTGGTTGACCAGCCGGCCGCAGGTCCTGAGGGTGCCAGCGTATTCGTGCTGGCGGACGACTCCGACTTCGATGAAGAAACGATTCGTGACAACCGCCCGAGACGAAGCCAGTCGAGGAATGAAGACCATCTGATTGCCGATAAGATGTCAGCGCTCGACACTGGTCCGGCTCATCAGCCAATCGAAGTCGGCGCGCTCACCGGGTCGGAAGGGGAAGGGCAGGGGGGCGGCCTCCGGTCGGGCTGGGCGGCGGGTATTGGCAAAGAGCCAGTGATGAAGCGCGGCGTGAC
>JAGWYX010000824.1 GCA_018969165.1 Verrucomicrobiota bacterium | reverse complement strand
GACGCGGCGGCTCCAGGTAACGGTAAGGATTGTTGGGATTGTCATTGTCGTAAGCGAACGCGTCGCGGTTGTTCAGAAAGTATTTGACCTCGTCCACGGGGATGGCGAAACCCAGGCCCTCGCCGAAGAGGATTTTCATGTTCGTCACGCCGACCACCTCGCCCCGGAGGTTGAAGAGCGGGCCGCCGCTGTTGCCCGGGTTGATCTGGGCGGTGGTCTGGAGGTAGAGCGATCCCTGGATTTCACGGCGCTTGGTGCTGATGATGCCCTCGGTGACGGTGCGTTCCAGGCCGAGCGGACTGCCGATGGCGAAGACCGGTTCACCCACCGCCAGGGTTTCGGAATCGCCCAGGGGCACCCAGGTGAACTGACGCGCGTCCGGGTCCTCGATCCTGAGCAGAGCCAAATCGGCAAACTTGTTCATGGCCACGATCCGGACCTGTTTGTAATTGCGCCGGTCCAGCCCCCCGGCCTTCTGCAGATAGACCTCGATGGTGATGTGGCTCTCGCCCTCGATGACATGGAAGTTGGTGATCAGATAGCCGTCGGCATTGATGAGGAATCCCGAGCCCAATCCGCTGGGCGTGCGGACCTGGACCACGGCGCTGCCCAATTGATTGACCAACTCGCGCACGGACCGCTCCGCCGGGGGCGATGCCTCGGTGGCATAAAGGCCGTTGCGGACGGTCAGCGACGGCGCGGCCGAGGTCGCCGCCGTGTCGGCCGAACGGGCCGCGGCGGGCTTGATCCGGGTGATCCGGACCACGTCCTTCCGAGGCACGGTGAGCACGGTATAGCCGATGTCCACCACCACAAGGTCGCGTTTCTCGGCCAGAATCGTGCCGGTGAGAGAGGCGTGATCCTTGAGTTGCACCACGTCGCCCGAAGCCACCAGTGCCCCGCCTGCGAGCGCGAGCCACAGGGCGGATGACCATTTCAACATGTGACGACCATACCGTTTGTCCCGACGGCTGACAAGCGGCGTTTGCGACGCCAGTATGCCCGCGCCCGCGCCCAATCGCTCGGGGTGTTGATATTGAACAACTGGTCCGCCTCCGCCCGCCGAAGCGTCACGCGGCGGGCGCGCAGCCGCCGGGCCAGGCGTTGGAGCGAGACTTGCCGCTCCGCCAGCAGCGCCTCGACGACGGGCAACATCGCCGGTCTCAGGGCAAAGGGGAACCCGGCAACGCCCCGACAGTGGACGAAGGCGGCGGGCGCGCCGGACCGGAGGGTGCGGCCGACCTGGCGCAGGAGCGCGACGGTGACGAACGGCATGTCACAGGCCAGGAACAGGACCTGTCGGGCATTGGTGGTCCGCAACGCGGTGCAGACGCCACCCAACGGACCGCAGCGCGGAATCAGGTCGCGGCGGATCAATCGAACCCCGCAACCCAGTCCCCGGGCCAGGGCCTGGACATGCCCCAGCAGCGTGCGGGAGCCCAAAAGGAGACGGGCCTTGTCCCGCTTCATCCTCGAGCTGGAGCCGCCGGCAAGGATGCAGATTTCCCGGGCGGGGCGGGCCGGGCGGCGCCGGTGGTTGGCCCTCGTCGTGAAACGGTTCCCGCCGGGCGCCGGCGGCCGGCGACGCGGCTTGGGCGAGAATCCAAGGGCTGGACTCCGGCGACTTCCGGCTTGACGCGAGCGGCTCATAACCAAGATTGACTCGGCCCAAATTCCGTGAAGCAGGCCGGGCCTGCAACCTTTTTAAGCAATTCGTCGCAGGGTGGGACCTGATCGGGGTTGATGCTCTGGTTCAAGGACTCTAGAGTCCCTGGGTTGTGAAATTTGCTTTCATCAAGTCAAGTTTTTGGCCCGGCACGTTTCTGCCGTCCTGCTCCTCCCGGACTCGCTCAGCGCGGCGCGCCACCGGGGGTGGAGGATGAAGCATGAAAACCGGAATTGGTCCAAAGCCGCGGGCCGCGGTCTGAGGCGCGGTCTGGCGGGAAAATCGATGGCGCGATGATGCGGGTTCTCGACAATCTGGAGCGGTGCTCGCGACGCTGGCTGGTCGTGGCGAGTTTGGCCATGCTGGGGTTCATCGGCCTGGTGGATTACCTGACCGGGTTCGAGATGACCTTTTCGGCGTTCTACCTCCTGGAGGTGGGATTGGCCTCCTGGTATGTGGGCCAGGGTTTCGGCCTGTTGATGTCGGTGCTCAGCGCCGTTACCTGGATTGGGGGCGACATGGCGGCTGGGGCGCGCTACTCCAATCCGTTTGTGCCGATCTGGAACGCGCTGATCCTGATCGTTTTTTACTTCATCGTCGTCTGGCTGCTGACCAACTTGCGCTCGCTGCAGCGCGGCTTGGAGACCAAGGTGCGCCAGCGGACCGAGGCGCTGGAGCGGGAGATGGCCGAACGCCAGCGCTTGGAGGAGGAGTTGCTCCAGATCAGCGAGCGGGAGCAGCGCCGGATCGGTCATGATTTGCACGACAGCCTCTGCCAGCACCTGACCGCGACGGCGCTGGCGGGCCAGGTGCTCACCGAGCGGCTCCGCGGCAAGGCGGTTGCCGAAGCGGCCGACGCCGGCCGCCTG
>JAGWYX010000823.1 GCA_018969165.1 Verrucomicrobiota bacterium | reverse complement strand
GGATCTCGAGGTGCCGTATTACGGTCTGGTTCATGCCGCGGGCAAGACCAGCCGCCAACTGGCGCGGGAAATTCAGGGTTTGCTGGAAAAGCAGCTCTACTATCGGGCCACGGTGATTATCGCGGTGGAGCTGGTGAACAGGACGCGCGTGACCGGCAAGGTCTATGTGACCGGCCAGGTGCGCAAGGCCGGCGGCTACGAAATCCCGGCCGGCGAAAACTACACCGTCAGCAAGGCGATCTTGAGCGCCGGCGGGTTCAGCGATTTTTCGGACAAGAAACACGTGCGCCTGGTCCGCAAGCTCCCCGGCGGTGGCCAGAAAACCCTGGTCATCAATGTGCGGAACGTCTGGGAAAAAGGCGCGCTCAACCAGGACCCGGTCGTCCTGCCCGACGACCTGATCGTCGTCCCGGCTCGCCTGGTAAATTATTGACAGGAGCGCCCGATGGAAAACCCCAGACCGCTTAATTCGTTCGCCGTGGATCTGTTGGCTCCGGCGGACCGGTTTCGGTCGGCCTCGCGGCTATACGGGAAGCTGCACCGTTGGTGGTTGTTAGTGGGCCGGTATGGATGGGTGCTTGTCCTGATCCTGGGCATCGTGCTGGGGCCGGTGTATTTCCTGACGGCGCTTTCGCCGCCGGCGTTCCAGTCCAAGGCCCGCATGTGGCTGACGGGCAGACTGGACCTATACGAGGGGCGCCTCTACACCGAAGAGTTGATCAACTACCTCGGAACCGAGGCCGAATTGCTGCGCAGCCCAACCATTCAGCAGCGGGCGTTGCAGCGGTTACTCGAGCAATTCAAGCAGAACCCCGCGTTGCTAAGCCGCCTGCTGGGGCCGCGGTCACCGACGGTGGGTGGGCGGCAACCCCTGCCGCAGGGCCGGCCCGGGTTAGGCGCCGTCGCCGCCGGTCCGGCGCCGCGGCCATTCCCCTTCGAGGTCAAGGTCGCGGAAGGTTCCAAGAGCAGCACACTCGAGCTGCGCGCGATCGGCCCGGACCCGGCGCTGACCCGTGCGTTTCTGAACGATCTCATGGACGAATTTCTGCGCTTCAAGAAGGAGGCTCGGGAGAAGGCGTCCGACGAAACCGTCGCCTCGCTGACCAACGAGGTCAGACAGTTGAAGAGCCAGCTCGAGGCGCAGCAGGAGAAGTTGCACGCCTTCGAGTCCTCGAACAACGTCGTTTTCCTGCAGCAGCAAGGCGACAGCGCGGCCGGCTACCTGGGTTCGCTGAACCGGCGGCTGGCGGGGCTGCGCACGGAACTACGACTGCTCACCTCGCTCCAGCCCGAACAGTGGGCCGAGATGCGGTTGCGCCAGCAAGGCGCGGCTGCCGGTGAGCCGGCCGCCGACGATGCCGCGGCCAGGCAGATGCTGGCGAGTCTGGCGGAGCCGCAGCTTGAGTTGTTCAAGGCGAACCAGCAGATGGAATTGCTCAAGGCCAAGCGGTCCGAGTTAACCCGGTTCCTGCGGCCGCTGCATCCGAAGATCATCAAGTTGAACGACGAGATCGCCACCCAGGAACAAGTCGTCCACATCTGCCGTGAGGAAGCCCTCAAACAGATGGTGCGCCGCCGCGAGGTGGTCGAGTCGCAAATCCAGAACCTGGAGGCCGAGTCTGCCGAGTGGGATGCCAAGGCCATCCAGGCCAGCCGCAGGATGGCCGATTTCGAGCAAATCCGCCGGGGATTGGACCGCCTCCAGGCGGCTTACGACAAGGCCTTGGCGCTGATCCAAACGGTGGATGTGAGCAAGAAGGTCGAGCAGGAGAACATCGGCATTCTGGAGCCGGCGTCGGTGGGACGCCCCACCCATCGGCTGCTGATCAACCTGGCGATCGGCTTGGCCGGCGCGCTGATCCTGGGTTTTGGCGTGCTTTATGGCTTGGCCCTCTTCCGTGATGATTTCACTTCGCCGGCGGAGTTGGCCGAACAACTGTCCGTGCCGGTGCTGGGGCAAATTCCGGCCATTTGCCTGAGGCAACCCGAGGATCAACCCGGGATCGATCTGCTGGACCGGCAGCGGTTCGAGTTTCTCGAGGCCTTCCGCAGCCTCCGCTCGTCGGTGTTGTTCATGGGCAACGGCCGAGCCAAACCCAAGTCGATCGTGGTCGCCAGCTCGGTTCCGGCCGAGGGCAAGTCAACCGTGGCGCTCTACCTGGCCGCCACTCTGGCCAAGGCCAACGCCCGCGTGCTGCTGGTGGACGCGGACATGCGCCGCGCCGGCCTGCACAAGTTCTTTGGCCTTCCGCTCGGTCCCGGGCTTGCCGAGCTGCTCGGCCGGGAAGTCAGCTTCGGTGAAGCGGTGGTTCCGACGAGCCTGGAGAATCTGATTCTGCTCCCGGCCGGTGAACCGAAAAGGAACCCCGGCGACCTGTTGTGGAGCGCGGCCTGGGCCGAGTTCCTGACCGAGGCCGGTCCGCAGTTTGACTACATCCTGGCGGACAGCCCGCCGGTGCTGGCCACCGAGGATGCCGCCGCCCTGGCGCCCAAGGTGGACGGGGTCCTGTTTGTGGTGCGAGGCTCTTGCACCTCGGCCCG
>JAGWYX010000822.1 GCA_018969165.1 Verrucomicrobiota bacterium | reverse complement strand
CGTCCTTCCCCGCCCGGTAGCAGCCGACGTGAGTCGGCTCCAATTCGTTGGCGAGCAGATGGAGTGGACTGACGTCCGCTGCCACCCGGTTCATGGGCAGAGCGCGTGAGCGCCTGCCAGGGCGCCTCACCGCGGGTCGAGACCGGGCAGTGGGCAGCGAAGTTCGCGGGGGCCGGCGGGACACCGGCGGCCGGGGCGGTGGGTCGGTGTTCGGGTGGGCACGCAGCCGAGCCGTCCCCGGGCGCAGCGAGGTCGTTGGGCTCGTCCGCGCTCATCGCGGCGCGATTTTCTGGAAGATGATGACGTGTTGGCGGGGCAGGTTGTCAAGGGTGCTGACCCAGCGCAGTGGCAATACCGCGGCCTCTTTGCGCACCTGCGCCTCGCTCATCTTGTGGACCAGTTTGATCGGCACGGTCGGATCCTCGCCGCGGTATTCGACGAACACGACTCGTCCACCGGGTTTCAGCGCGCGGCACAACCCGGTCAGCATCTCGTACGGATAGCGGAACTCGTGATAGACATCCACCATCAGGACCAAGTCCACCGACCGCGGTGGCAACCGCGGGTCAGTGGCCGTGTCCAGAACGGTCTGGAAGTTGGTCAGGCGATGTGCCGCCATGTTGCGCGTGAGCAGTTCGAGCATCTCCGGCTGAATGTCCACGGCATAGACCAGGCCATGTTCCCCCACCTTTCGCGCCAAGCGCCAGGTGAGGTATCCGGTGCCGGCCCCAATATCGGCAACCGTTTCCCCCGGCTTCAGCGCCAGGTCCTCGATCAACTCGTCCGGCCGCTCCTCCTGCTGCCGCGTCGGCCGCTCCAGCCACGCCGCCCCCTGATGCCCCATCACCTGCGCAATCTCGCGCCCGAGGTAAAAGACCCCCGTGCCGTCCGGATCATGGTCCGCGCGGGTCTCGTAGCCTGGTCCCGGCGCGGTGGGAGCGACCGGGGTGACCAGACCGGTGTCCATGCGTTGCAGGTTGTTCGTCGGCGCGTTCCCCGCGCGGTACATCGTCACGACGAATTGCCGGCGGTCCTGGCGGAAGGCGAACTTCAGCTCGTGGGCTTGATTGGTGGACGCCAGCCCCCAGGTCCGCCGCTCTGAAAGGCGCACTCGGCCGTCCACCAGTTGCCAGCGGCCTTGCTCGCGGCCCCAGGTATAACCGTGATCCGGAAACAGGATCAGCGGTGCCATCGCTTGCGGCCCGGCACCCGCTCCGTCCACGGTGTAGGACTGGTTGTGATAAAGCCCCGCAAGGGCGTCGGGTACCTCGGCTCCGCGGCCCGGCCGCGCGAGCAATGCCCCGGCGGTCATCCCAATCGCCAGCCAGCGCCTCGATCGCAAAATGAAGTCCAGATTCATCGCTTAAACAAAACAGTCAGATTCGATCGCCGAAATCGCCATCGGCATCCTGCAGACTCCATGAATCCGACAACTCTTTGCAACCAGATAACGATTGGATTCTTTCTGCATTTCGCCTCCAGGATCTCCAGGGATGTATAAGCAAGCCGTCAAGGGGCGTTGGCCTCCTGGACCGGCGGGCCCAAGTTCGCCGACGCGCCACCCCATCGCATCGCACTCTCGCGCCGGACCGGAAGACGGCGGCTGGTCCCAAGCCGCAGCGGCTTCGGATCACCAACGACCCCGGCACATCCCCTGAGCCGCTCCGTGCCGATCCGTTGCGCGTTGAAGACAACTCACGGCCCGGAATACGCGAGATCCGTTGGATTGGAGGTCTGAGACGCGCCTCCGTAGAGTCCTTCAACGGCCAGCCAGTGCTTTGTCGATGTCGTCGATGGCGTTGACGACCGGGTGGCCGCGGACCGCCGGGAACGGCGCTTGGTTGGTCCAACGAATTCCCGGGGGAAAGACGCCGACGAAATCCCACACGACCTTCGCCCGGGCCAGTTGATTGGTTTCGCGCGGGCTGAGGAGTTCGGGATGCGCCCGGGCACTTTGCATCAGGGCATGCGAGACCAGGCGGTCCTTGTCCCAAAACTGCCGCACCCGCGTGTCGGCCAGTCGCGCCAGCGTGGACTTCCCCGGCGGCTTCAGGTCTGTCCACAGGACCGGTTCCCAGAGCGCGAGGACTTGGAGGTGGGATCGCGGATGCTCCAGCAGGACCTGCTGAAGGGCGGACGCGCCCGCCAGACAAACCCCTCAGGTCGGCGACAGCAGCACCAGCACCCGCGTCTGGTCGCTCTCCGCGTTGAACCGTTCTTTGAACACCTGGAGATTGTCCGGGCCCAGGCTCAGCAGCGCCGGCTGTCCGGCTGGGGTTGTGCCGGGGCCGGCGCTGGAGAATTGGTAAGCGACGCCGGCCATCACCACGGCGGCGAGCAGCGGCCAGAACCAGCGGCGATTTGGCGACGGTCGTCGAGCGGAATCAGTCATGGTCTGTTGCGATGCGGTGCATGCAAAAAAATGCGGATGACTGATTGTCATCCGCCGTCAACCCGATGTAAAGTCGAATCGATGGTGCCCGCGCCGCTTCGATTCCCTCTCTTCCACCACCGGCGCACTCGGGCCGATCGCGCCTTGACAGCC
>JAGWYX010000022.1 GCA_018969165.1 Verrucomicrobiota bacterium | reverse complement strand
GGCACGTCCGTCCTGGCCGAGACGCCGGAAATTTACGGGGCCGAACATTTACTGACCCGCCGCGCCGTGTCACGCGCCGTCGGCGAGAAACTCGTCGCGCTGATCCGGTGGTGGGAAGCGCACGCGCGCCAGTTCCACGCGACTATCGACAACAATCCTTCATTCGGAAACAAGGAAGGCGGCCTGACGACCATCTACGAGAAGAGCCTCGGCGCCGTCGCCAAAGGCGGACAATCGCCTCTGGCTGCCGTCTATCAATACGCCGAGCCTATCGCCACATCCGGGTTCGGGTTTATGGACACGCCGGGCTACGACCCGGTGAGCATGACCGGCCTGGTGGCGGGTGGCTGCAACCTCGGCGTGTTCACCACCGGCCGCGGCAGTGTCTATGGCTGTAAACCGGCCCCCTGCCTCAAGGTCGCCACCAACACGCCGCTCTTCAACTGGATGCCCGAGGACATGGACCTCAATGCCGGGACCGTGCTGGACGGAACCGAGACCATCCAACAGGTCGGCCGACGCATCTTCGAGAGGATGCTCGCCGTAGCCAGCGGCGAAAAGACCAAGAGCGAACTGGCCGGGATCGGCGACGAGGAATTCGCCCCCTGGATGCTCGGCCCTACTCTCTGATTCCGGCGCGGGGTCAGGTCTCGACATTTGACATTTGCGTCTGCCCCTTCCCCCCCCGCTAGCCAGAAGATCCGACAACTGAGGTCAGCTCGTGTCAAATGTCGAGATCTGACCCCGCTGTCGGTGTCACCGATCGCGTTCGAAGAGCGGCCGCAATCGTGGATCAGCCAAGTCGAGCCGGTACATGATCTGGTTGTAATCATAACGGGGCGTCTGGACCGGGTTGGCCGAAAACGTATTCGCGTACGTTCCCTCGAAATACACCCGTCGCCCGCCCGCCTGATCAAAGAAGGGATGCTGCGTCGGGTTGTAGAATGTGTAGCGTTCGTGAGTGACAATCTTCTTGGCCCACCGCCAAGGACCAGTCAACGCGTCCGCCTCCGCATACCACACCTCCCCTAAAGAGGACGTGCCCAGCGACTGCACTCCAATCAAGATCCATTTCTTCCGGTACGTGTTCCAGTTGACCGACCCGCGATGGATGCGCACGACCCGGCCGGTATCGACATCGCGGAGCTGGAACCGCGCCTCATCTCGGGAAATCTTCCCGGCCGCGATCAACTCACCCTCCTCCCGGGTGCCAACCGGGTCGGTTCCCGGTTTCCAACCATACACCAGCCGGCCGGCGCTATCGCGCTCGACCATCGCCGCATGCTGATCGTACCGTGTCCCAATCGTGAGGCACGTGAACGCCTCGTAGCTGCGTTCGTCTTTGAGTCGTGCCAGGACTGCCGGCACCCGCACGACCGGATACGGTATCGGAAAATAGAAACGATCCACGCCACCCTCCCTGACGCGGATCGGGTGTTCCTGGGGACACTGCCAACGGTTGGTGAGATCGAACCGGGCAAGTCGCTCAAAATTCTCCGTCCGATCATCGTAAAGGATCAGGCCATGTTCGAGGCGGGTGCCCAGGTCTTTCACCCGCGTGTAATGGGCGACCAAGCACTCGCGCCCTGATTCGTCGGCAACCGTCAGCACGCCGTCAATCCACACCGGCCCAGGCTCCGACAACGGCACCATCCCGCGGCTGAAGCCGTCGCGATCAACAAAGTAGCTCAAATTCACCCCCAACGCCGGGTCCAAGCCGCCGTGTCCCGGCAATTCCGAGGTCGCGCCGGCGGTGTGAAAATGTCCCAGCGGATACCGTGGGCGGCTGGTATCGCCCCAGAACCAGAAGATCTCCCCCCGATACAGCACCGCCATGACCGTGTCTTGCCCAACGACCTGCGCGTTCAACAAAGGATCGCGGATGGGCGGCCGCTCCCCCAACAGGATGCTGTCGCGGTAAATGCCTTCACCGGTAACGCGGTAGAGACGCTCGGCAATGTTAAGGCGTTTGAGTTTGAGGGTCGCGCTGCCGCCCGGCTTGGTGACGAGTATCTGTCCGGCATAACCAAAGCCGTCTTTGGGAAACTCGTAGCCATCGCTGCTCACAAAGAAGAAGACCGATTGATTCATCAAGCCTGGCTCGTGAAAGGCGACCCAACCGGCGCTATCGGTGTAATACCGGATGTGGTTGACCGTTTCCAACCGGACCAACGGCACGCCGCGACCGCTCTGGTCGTCGATAACTTTGATCCCGAACCACGGCTTGGTCGCCCGAGCCGGGCCAGCCACGGCCATCAGCAGCAGGATGAACCAGGGCCTGGCCACCGCGCGGCTGACCGTGCGGCGGCAGGCGCCGACCGGCAACGTCCGGCTCGACTTCATCCTCGACTGGCCTCGCCTCGGACGATCGCCGTGAATCGCTCCTTGAGTTTGGCCAGCGCCCGCGCCCGATGGCTGATCCGGTTCTTGATCGATTCGCCCAACTCCGAGAAGGTCTCCCGGAAACCGTCCGGCACAAACAGCGGATCGTAGCCGAAGCCGCCCCCACCTCGCGGTTCGAATCCGAGATGTCCCTCGCAGGCGCCTTCGAACAGTTCGGTCTGCAGTTCAAGCTCGTCGGTGTAGCAGACCGGGGAACGGTTTTGCCGGCGGCGGGGCTGCACCGGAGTCAGCGCCAGCACGCAGCGGAACCGGGCCTTCCGCCTCTCACTCGGCACGCTTTCGAGCAAACGCAAGAGCTTTGCATTGTTGGCGCGATCGCTTGAATTCGCCGCCCCGGTCGGCTCGCAGGCCGCAAACCGCGCGGACATCACCCCCGGTGCGCCCCCAAGGGCGTCCACTTCGAGGCCGGAATCGTCCGCCAACACGAACACACCGGCACCCCCGGGATCTGCGGTCGCCTGGGATGGCCGGGCGCTCAGCCAACCGGCCAACGCCACCGATTTCTTGATCGCGTTGCCGGAAAATGTGGCTGCGTCCTCGACGATCCCGGGCGCGTGCGGCACGTCATTCAATGTCAGATAGCGGAGCTGCTCGCCCAGGATCGCGCGAATTTCCCGGACCTTATGCGCGTTGCGCGTGGCGATCAGCAGCGTTGTCATAAGACCATGAAACCACGCGGCGGCAGGGCAACACAACTTTGGAATTCCGACGCGACCAGCCACACACACGACCCGCGCGAAGACGGGACTCCAGGCCGGCGCGCGCCACCCTACAGCGGCAGGATCTCGTGGAACACGTGGCGGGCCCGGTAAAACCGCACCGTGTTGGTGCGGGTCGAGGTATCCTCCAGCGTCCAGGACCCGTCGGCGTTTTGCGTCGGCCCATTGGTCGCCTGTGTCCAGGTCTGCAGATCAGGCGAGGTCTCGATCACGAAGGACGTGCCGGTGAAGTTGACCTGCACCGTGCCGTCCGCCGCGCGGCTGATCGAGCCAAAACGCACGGGCGTATAGACAATCAGCCGGACCCCGGCCGACAAGTTGGTGGCGCCGAGTAAGTCCGTGGCCTGGGCCACGATGTGGATGAAGCCGGGCAGGACATTGGTCAGGGTCAGCGAGTACGGCGGGTTGGTGACCGAGCCCAGCAAGCTGTAGCTCGGAGGCACCGGGCCCGGATTGAAGCGTTCCTGGTAAAAGGCGACCTGCGCGACCGCCTCCCCCGCCTCGGACGCCGCAGCCAGCAGAGTCACGTTGGTGCCGGTAACAAACAAAGTGTCGTTGGTAGGGCTCGTGATCGCGACCATCAGCGAGGAGACTACGGTGATCGACACCGGGGTTGAGATCGTCTGCAAACCTCGGTCGTCCGTGGCGACCGCGCTCAGCGTGTACGCGCCGGCAGCCAGGTTCGACACCGTCAAGTTGAAAGGCGCTTGAGTGGCATTCCCGAGCAACGCGCCACCGGCGAAAAAGCCCACGTTGGTCACCGTGCCGTCACTGTCCGAGGCAGACACCTGGAGCGTGCCCGTGAACGGCGCGGGAAGGACGGCCCCGTTGGTCGGAGCGGTGATCGACACGGTCGGCGGGGCGTCGACGAAGAGGGTCACGGGGCTGGAGGTGGTGGAGATTCCTCCGTTGTCGATAGCCACCGCGGTCAGGGCGTAAGTGCCGGCAGCCAGATTCGTCACCGCCAAATTGAAGGGACTCTGCGTCGCCGCGCCGAGCAGGGTGCCATTGGCGAGGAAACTGACGTTGGTCACCGTCCCGTCCGGGTCGGCCGCGGTGGCCTGGAGGAGCCCGTTGAACGGCGCCGCCACGACCGTGCCGTCGGCGGGGCTCGAGAGGCTGACGGAGGGGGGCTGGTCCACCGCCGCATCTTGCACGATCACCGTGCCGGTCATGAAGGTGTGAAGGCTGCACTCATAATCGTAAGTGCCGGGCGTCTGGAACGTGAACGAGTAGGTTTGACCGACCATCAGCAGCGGGGAACCCAGGATCCCGGCCGGAGTCGTCGAGACCACGTTGTGTTCGGTGGCTTGATCCTGCATGATCCACTCGACGGTGTCCCCGGTGTTGATCGTCACGATCTGCGGCGTGAAGGAGAAGTTGGCAATGTCCACCTTCACCGTGGCGCCCCGAACCTGGTGGACGGCCAGCCCCGCGGCCAGACTCGCTACCCACAAACGCAAGAGCATGCCTGCAATTCGGTGTTTCATGGTGGCCAAGGGGTGCTGGTCGGACTAATTCTGCTGCGCCCGAATCCGGATGTAAAGCGGGTTGCCGATCGGCCGGCCGCAAAACGTCTCGTTGGTCCCGTTCGCATATTGGTTGGTCTGCACCGTCAACGCAAACCAATTGGTCGAGCTGAGGTTGGTGCTGTACTCCGGGAACACGCCCCAGGTGTTCGTCCCGGTCGAGGTCAACACCAGGTTGGTGCCCATCGACAGATTGAGGATCTGGACCGTGGGGGGCGGCGGCGGCGGCACCGTCAGGATCTTCGCGCCGAACCCGTGGATCGAGCAGATATACGAGTAATTGGCGGCGTTGGTGGGGACGTTGAATGTGATCGTTCCCGAGGAGATGTTGTTATTGATCACGTTGGTCCCGCCGCCCAGAATCTCGAACGGATGGATCGCCGACGTGCTGATCGCCAGCGTGTAGGTCCGACCCCGGACCAGCGTCAGAGTCGGATTGGGAGACTGGCCGTTGATCGAGTAATAGTAGCCAGGTGAGAGGATGGTGAAATCGGCCGCCAGCGCCGCCTGCAGGCTGGCCAGCAATCCCAGCAGGCCCCCCCACCGGCCCGCCAATCTCGCGCCTCGACACGACAAATCCAACCAACGGTTGAAATAATAGCTATTCATAGTCAGGACACGGCAGATCGCTCACCCCGGCCTTCGGCGCCCCGGATTACTTGAATGGTTGCGGACCCTAAACTTATACCACATATTCAATATCTTGCTAACTGTGCGTTGCCCCGCACACCCCGGCCCGGGAAACGTCCTTCGGAGTGGGACGCGCAGGGGGGCCTTCCGGGTTCCCGCGAAACCGGCGAGGCTCAGGGCAGTTGCTTGGTGAACATCGCGAACACCGCGTGCGCGGTGAAATTATTCAAGCCACCGCTCGACGCCTCGGCATACCGGTAAAAGGCGTATTGCAGGCCAATGGCCACGCCCTTGTGGAACTGGCGCTTGGCCCCGGCCTGGACCGTCTGCCAGTCATAGACCATTCCCAGCGGCAGGCCGTCGGCCGTGTTGCCCTGGCCATAACCGGCGTGCGAGAAGGAATAGGCGGCCCGCAGGCTGGTCGTCGTCGTCAACGCGTAGTTGCCGCTGGTGATCACGCTATAGACGTCCCCCCGGTAGGGTGCCATCGAGGGATCCGAGTTGTCCGCTGTGCGAATGCGGGACGGCTGGTAGGTGAACGTCGAGGAGAGATAGACTCGACGCCACGGCGTCAGGACCGCACTGGCGCTGTACACCTGGCCGCGATATTTCCCGGCAAATACCCACCCGCCGGGCGAGGTGAATCCGGGCACCAACATGCCCGTGGCCGGATCGAAACCGGTGACTGGCGAGGTCGCCGTGCGATAGTCCGTCGCGACGAGACGATAGCTCAAGGTCGTGGTGAGCCAGGCGGCCGGCCGCACCGACAGCTTCGTATCCACCTCGTCGGTCCGGATTTCGCGGCCGGTGATGAAGCCGGGGTAGCCGGCGTTGGGAAGACCAAAGGCGGTGACGAAATTGTTGTAGTCCGTTCGCCGTTCGTGCCGCAGGTATTGCGCGTTCAAGCCGAGACGCTGCCAGGGTGACACGTCGAACCCGATTCGATACTCCTTCAGATCGCTGACGGCCACGGTGTTTTGGACGAACTCGTGCGGCAACAGGCCGCCGCCCTCGGGTTGGGTTTCCTCAAGCTCCCCGAAACTCTCCTGCTGGAACCGCGTATCGGCGAACAACACCATGTCGGGTATCCGCGTGTAGCGCAGCCCGAAATCCTCCTCGTTGCGAAACGTGCCCCAATCCGAACTCACCACCGTGGGTTGAATCAGAAACGTCGTCGGGTCCGTCGGATCGGCGTCGTCGGTCTGGACCGAGCCGAAGCCATGCTGGTTGTCCCATTCACTTTGCACCCCGGCAAACCCGGTCCAGCCCGCCCAAGGTCCGAGCTGAGCGTTGGCATTGAAGACGTGCGTCTCCTCGGCCAGCACGATGTCGCTGCCGCTGGCGTACGGGAATAAACCGCCGGTGGGCATGAGCAGGGTGCTCTGGCTGAACGCGGCGTCGCCCTGAAGCCGGTTGTAAAAGTAACCGCCCGACAGGAACAGCCAGGGATTGACCTGCTTCTGGAGGCTGAAGGTGTTGTTGGCTTGCGCGTGCCGATATCCCTGGTCGATCAGCCCGGTAGCCGCCGGGCCGGAGGATCCCAGCGAATACGACAGGTCGTTGACCTGATGCGTGTCCAGGTGGTAAAACTCGCCGCGAAAGGCGTCTTCCAATTGGACCCCGCGAATCTCGTGCGTGACCTCGACTTTGATCACGTGCGCGTGCTCGTTCACGTTCTGGTAGGCCGGATAGATATTCTTGGTCGCGCCGCTGCCCGGATCAGTGACCGCTCCCCATTGCAGCAGCGATTCGGTCCCATTACGAAAATCGTACTCGTAGCCCACGACCACCCGCGGCCGATCCGGCAAGGTCAGCCCGAAATCGGTCCAGATTCGCCCGATGTCCTCATACAGGTCCTGGTTCAGGTCAAAGGCCGCCGGGCTGAACGGGGCATAATAACCGCCCGTGTCGTCGAAATACTTGCGGTAAGTCTCGAAACCAAACCGGCCAAAGCCAACGTCGTTCCGCTCCACCGCCAGCGTCAGCTTGTAGTCGTCCTGGCCAAACACGACGTGGCCCGCGCCGGTCACCGCCGTGTCCGGATCCACTTGCTGGCGGAAGTGGAATTCCTGCGCGCCGCCCGCCGCGCCGGCCCGTTGCCACAGCAACTCGCGCGCCTTCGAAGCATCCCCGCTCACGTGCATCCAACCGACCATCGGCGTGAACGAAAACCGCAGCGTATTCGTGCCCCCCTCCGGCCACGCGACCCCCTGGTCAATCCACGCCCGCAGGACACCAATCTGCTCGGCCGTCAACCGCTCCCCCTTGCCCGCGGGCGGCATCAGCATGTCCTCCACCAAACCCGCCACGTTGTGGATCAGTGGACTCCGCTCGCTGTGGCCCGGAATGATGTCGACCCCATTCTCGCCGCCCTTGAGCGCGGAGACCCGGTTATCAAGGCGGAAATGGCTCTTCGGCCGCTCCGGACCGTGACAACGCAAACACGACTTCTCCAGGATGGGTCGGATGTCCCGCGCAAAATCAATCCGACGCCCCGCTGGCGGCGGCAGTTTGCCCACATCAACCTCAGCCGCGGCAAGCTGAAGGGAGCACGCCACCGGGATAAGCGCCGCCACCCACTGGTGAGACGTGGTGCGTCGTTGGCTTGGCTCCGACTGCATGAATGATCTCCACCCTCAGTAACGCAAAAGGCGGTCCATGTTCGACCCGTGCACCGCGGTGTGACAGCCGGCGCTCCAGCACGTCCCCTGGCGCAAAAAGGCGGTATGCGGCACCTTGCCGATGAAAATCTCGCCCGGCCGTACTCCCGGTCCTTGTTCCTGCGCGTGACATTTCAAACACAGGTTGGGGTCCGGCTCGACCAGCATCTTCAGGTTGACGGACCCGTGCGGCTCGTGGCAGATCAGACATCCCTCGCGAAGCGCCGGGTGCTCGAATACCGCCGGCTTGGTTTCGGGCCGATGACACTGCGCGCACGATTGGTTCAACCGCGCCATCGCCAGCCCGCCGGCCGGTTTCATGATGTCTCGCCCGTGCGGATCGTGGCATTGAACGCAATTCATCTTGCCCTCCGGCAACGGGTGATGCTGCGGCAGGTCAAACTGGGCGTGAACCTCGAGGTGGCACCGGAAGCACGCCTCCGGGTCCACACCCGGATTGAGAATGAACTTGCCTCGCCCGCCGCCCGCCGCCACATGCCGGCTCCCGGGACCGTGACATGACTCGCAGCCCGAGCCGCCGGAAAACTTCAGCCCGGCCCCGTGAATCCGGCCGTGGGCGCTCACCGGAAATGTCCGACAGAGGTCGGCGTGACATTCCGCACAAGCCTGGTTGCCGACGTAGGTCGCCCCCTCGATCCGCAAGGGCGACTCCGCGACTGGCCCGACCGAGCTGCACGAACTCACCAGCGCTGTCGCCACACCCATGACGGCCATCCCGCTCGCTCCCGCTATCCAACGCCAGGCTATCACACAGGGTCCTTTCCCGTAAGATGCTTCGCGCCGCCCGTTGTTCCCGTCCGGCGTTGCTCTCGTCGTCCAGCCCACACCGCGTCCCCGCGTCGCCGGCCGATGAAGCCGGCGGGAAGCAGTAGCAGAGGGAGCGGGTGCAAGTTGGCTGCCGATACTACAAAATTGAGCGCGGGTCAATTTTTTTGAATAGTTTGCATAAGATCGTGTCACGCCGGCAACAACCGCGCGGCCTGGGCCAACCTCCCGCCCAAGACCACCGTCCAGCCTGGCCGGCGATCCGCGGATTTGTCAAATGTCGAGACCTGACCCCGAATTGAGGTTGACAGCGCGGGCGGAGGGCGATGCTCTGGTGGGATGTGGCCTGTTTCCCGCAGCCTGGGCGTCGCCGGATTGGTGGCGATCGTCCCCTTCACTCTTTGGTCAGCCGACTTGACCTTCTATGTCGCCCCTAACGGCAATGACGCCTGGTCCGGACGCCGACCCAACCCGACGGCCGGCCATGACGACGGTCCCTTCGCCACCCCGGCGGCGGCCCTGGCCGCCGCCCGCACCGCGCGAGCCGGCCACAACGGCTCCCCCGCTTCGGTTGAGATTCTCTTGCGTGATGGCACTTACGAGTTGACCGAGCCATTGCGGCTGACGCCCGAGGATTCCGGGTCTGACCGCGACCACCCATTGGTCATCGGCGCCTACCGCCATGAGAAGCCGATCCTCAGTGGCGGCCAACGCCTGACCGGCTGGCAGCCCGCGCTGGATCGACCGGGCCTCTGGAAAGCCAATGTCCCCGCCCAGGCCAGCCACCCCTGGCTGTTCCGCCAACTGTTTGTCAATGGCCAGCGCCGGCAGCGGGCCCGCACGCCGAACACCGGCTTCTTCCGAATCCAGGGCGCCAGCCCGCAGGATCACCCGGCGAAAATCCATTTTGCCCCCGGTGACATCAAGCCGGAATGGGCCGAGCGCGGCGACGTCGAACTGATCGCGCTGCTGGCATGGGCCGATCTCCGCATGCCGATCCGCGCGGTCGATGACCTCAATCACGTCGCGACCCTGGCGGGCGACGCGCGACCGTCCAATCGCGAGTCCGACGCGCGGTATTACATCGAGAACGCGCCGGATGCCCTCGACTCCCCGGGCGAGTGGTACCTGGATCGCCGGACCGCCACGGTCCTGTATTGGCCCATGCCAGGCGAGAATCCGGCCAAGTCCGAAGTCGTCGCCCCGCGGTTGCCCGACCTGGTGGTGATCCAGGGCGATTTCAACGCCCGGAAGGCCGTCCGCCACGTGGTCTGGCGCGGACTGACTTTTGCCTATACGGATTGGCGCCTCGGGGAAGACGGTTACGCGGACACGCAGGCGGCCATCGCCACGCCCGGCGATTTCCGGGCCGACGGCGCGGTCGATTGCGTCGTCGAAGACTGCACGTTCACGCATTTGGGCAATTACGCCCTGGAGTTCAATCGTGGCTGCCGACGGATCCGGATCGACCACAACGAACTGGTGGACCTGGGAGGCGGCGGAATCCGCATCGGCGAAACCGAGGTGCGGCAGGACCCGTTCGATCTGACGGACCACAATGAGATCGCCGACAACGAGATTCACCATCTCGGTCGCGTGTTCGCCCCGGCGGTCGGAGTGCTGATCCTGCAGAGCGGCCAGAACCAGGTCGTGCACAATGATATTCACGATCTGTTTTACACGGCGATCTCGGTGGGCTGGACCTGGGGTTACCGGGAGACCCCCTGCCGGGATAATCTCATCGGGTTCAATCGCCTCTATGACATCGGCCAGGGGATGCTCAGCGATATGGGGGCCGTTTATACGCTGGGCATTCAGCGGGGCACGGTGGTGCGCAACAATCTTGTGCACGACGTCAACTCGTTCACCTACGGCGGTTGGGGCCTTTACACGGACGAGGGCAGCTCCGACATCCTGCTGGAGAACAACGTGGTCTATCGCACCAAGAGCGCCGGCTTTCACCAGCACTACGGCCGCGAAAATATCCTGCGCAATAATATCTTCGCGTTCGGCAAGGAGCATCAGTTGATGCGCACCCGCGCCGAGCCGCACCTCTCGTTCACCTTCGAGCGCAACATCGTCTATTTCGATTCCGGCGACCTGCTGGGCAGCAACTGGTCGGGCGACAATTTCAAAATGGACGACAACCTCTACTTCGACACCCGCCCGGGGGCTTCGACGGCCACGCTGAGGCTGGCCGGCAACACCTGGGAGCAATGGCATCAGCGCGGCCAGGATGTCCACTCGCTGGTGGCGGACCCGCGATTCGTCAACCCCGCGAAATACGATTTCCGGCTGCGCCGCCATTCCCCGGCCTTCCAACTGGGCTTCCACCCCATCGACCTGAGCCAGGTCGGCGTGCGCCATCACTCCTGAACGCGTTATGAAGCTCGAATCCTTGCACATTAACCAGACGGTCCGGCATCCGCAGTACGGCAACGGCGTGGTCAAGGCGATCCAGGAACACGCGGCCGAAATCCGGTTCGCCGACGGGACCACCCGCACGGTCGCCCCGGACAGCAGTGGTTTGCAGCCCGCCGAGGCGCAAGCCGCCATCATCGGCCTGGAAACACCCCTCACCCAGCTCATCGACCAGGTGGTCGCCCGAACCGTGACCCAGCTTGGACTCGAGCGACCGGTCGCGGTCGTCGCGGAATTGGGCGCCCGCTGGCACGGCGGCCGGCTCGTGCTGCATCCGGCCGATCCAACCCTGCAAACCAAAGAAGTCCCGCTCGAGGCCTTCTTTCACAAGATCGTCGGCATGCGCAACCAACTCCGGGTGCTTGAACAGAAGATCAACGCCCATGCGAAACTGGCCGACGCCGAGAAAGTCGAGCTGCAACAATACATCACCCACTGCTACGGCTCGATGACGACCTTCAATCTCCTGTTCAATTCCCGGGAAGGCCAGTTCCAGACCTGAGCCCCGAGGCGCGCAGAGTGAACTCACGAAGGAAAAGAAGATGCCCGGCAAAGGTGACTCGAGGCCTGCGGCGCGCCGCGCTAGAACTGCCGGCCTAGAATCAGTTTCACCAGCAGGTGATCGGTCGAGTGGGTCAGGCCGATCCCGACCCCGAAATTAATCTCCCACTTGGGCGAGAGATTCAGATCGATCACCGGAAAAATCTGCTGCTCCTGCTCGCCCGTCGGGTCGAAGCCGGTCAGCGGCCCGTAGGCGCCGTAATACTCGACCCCGGGCGAGATCTTCTTGGTCAGGTCGTAGCTGATCTTGGCGGCCGGCGCGAACTCGAACCC
Organism: Verrucomicrobiota bacterium; assembly: GCA_018969165.1. Lineage (GTDB taxonomy): Bacteria > Verrucomicrobiota > Verrucomicrobiia > Limisphaerales > JAGWYX01 > JAGWYX01. The sequence continues at coordinate 1,477 of JAGWYX010000022.1, read as the reverse complement.
GCGACTGGCCTCCATCCCGTGGATGGACCGCTCCAGGGCCGGGTTGACCGAGAAATAAAACCGTCCGATCTGTTTGTCGATGATCGGACGGATCTCGGCCGTCCAGGTGTCGGTGGCGAATTGCCGCCGCTGGTAGCCGATCTCTCCGGACAAACTGAGGCCGACCGGCCAATGCCAGCTCTCGGGGACGCGCACGCGCGGCCGGATATGATCGCCCACCCATTGCCAGCCCTCGCCCGAACGCGCGCTGGAGAACACGTAAAAGCCGGTCTCGAACCAGTCGGTGAATCCTCGCGTCACTTCCAGGGTCTCGTGAAACGCATGGTCCGTCGGCAACATGCCGTCCTCCATCTGCCGCTGGCCGCTCACGGCGAAGTTGCTGTGCAACTCGACCATCGTCTTGCCCGTCGGAACCGTGTCCGACCCATAAACCTGGATTTCGTAATTGTCCTGAGCCCGGAGCTCCGTTTGCAGACCCACGCCGCAAACCACCAGCCACAGGACGATGTGCCCTTTGAACGCGGCCACGGCGGACTGGGTGATGCGATTCAAATCGCCCGAGAGCTAACCCGATTCCGCCAGGACAAGTCAATGCCCGGCATTGCCCCTGCTCGCGTCGAGCCTCCCCGTTGATTCGCACCACTCCCGGAACCCGGACTGCGCCTGACCCGCTCGCAAAGCCAGGCAAGGCTTTCGGTCTTGACTTGACCCCAGCGGGGCGGGAATTTTCTTCCCCCGCAACCCGAAACCGCATGAATCACTCTTCACGTCCCATCGTCTTCACCGTTTGCGCCGTCCTGCTCCCGATCCTGGCGGTGGCGGCACATGGAGCCGAGACACGCTACCCGATTGGCGCCGCGCGCATCGATATCACGCCGGCCTACCCGATTCGTCTCAATGGCTACGTCGTCCGCAAGACCGAGTCCCAAGGCATCCAGCAGCGGCTCTGGGCCAAGGCCCTCGCGATCGGCGGCGACCGCGACGGCCCCGCGATCCTGATCACAGTCGATAATTGCGGCCTGCCGGCCAGCGTCGTGGACGAAGTCGCTGCGCGTCTGACCCGGCGCGCCGGCATCCCGCGCGAGCGCCTGGCGGTTTGTTCCTCGCATACCCATGCAGGTCCGTGCGTCACCGGCATGGCGCCAAATATCTTCGCGGAGAGCATTCCGGAGGCCCAGCGCGCGACCATTGCCCGCTATACCCGGGAGCTGATCGGCAAGCTTGAACGCGTCGCCCTCGCCGCGCTGGCCGACCGCCGCCCATGCACGTTGGCCTTCGGCCAGGCCAAGGCCTACTTCGCCGCCAACCGCCGCACCCCCGGCGGCCCCGTGGACCATGATCTGCCCGTCCTCCGCGCCCGGGATGCTTCCGGACGCGTGCGCGCCGTGATCGCCGGCTACGCCTGCCACTGCACCACCCTCGGCGGCGACTTCAACCGCGTGTGCGGCGACTGGGCCGGTGTCGCCCAGGAAGCGCT
>JAGWYX010000821.1 GCA_018969165.1 Verrucomicrobiota bacterium | reverse complement strand
TGGCTGCGGGCGACACGATGCAGTGATCGCGCCTGGGCGACTGGTCCTAAAAAACAGTCAACCCGAGGATGGCCACGAACAGGCCGAAGGCGAGCCGGACGCCGCTGCCGATGCGCACCCGTTGCTCGCTGGCCGTGGCCCAGTGCAGCAAATCCCGCAGGCGCCAAGGCGACACGGTAAACCAGATCCCCGCCACCACCCACAGGTAGGCCCAGACCACCAGCACCAATCGCCATTCCGTGTCCGCCCACCGCGCGGTGTCCAGCGTCAGTTTGGCCAGCAGCATCAAGACAATCGCCAGGCCACGCACCGCCAGGAAATCGCTCACATAAATGCACGTCAGCAAGCCCAGGAGCGTGAACCCCAATTCCATCATCGGTTTGTAGGCGGCAAAGTCCGAAATGGTCTCCTGCGACAGGTTCCACACAAACCAGACGGTCCCCAGGGTCATCAAGCAGTAGCCCCAGACTTTGGACCGGGGAAATCGTCGCACCGACTCGCGGAATTTCGCCGGGTTCAGCAGTCCATATATCTGCGGTACCGCCAATCCCAGGCCGAGCACGACCGACAACGTTGAGAGCTTGATTTGGTCCATATCGCTCAATCCAGGTTAACAAACGCCGGGGTGCCGTAAAGCGTGAACGCGCTCGCCCGCTCGACCTGCACGTCCAGCAGTTGCCCCCGGTGCCGGCGCTCGCCCTCGAACACGACGATCCGGTTGCACCGGGTCCGGCCCTCCAGCCGCGCTGGGTTCTTCCGACTCGGTCCCTCGACCAGCACCTGCACTCGCCGCCCGACAAACCGCCGGCCGTGCTCGCCCGCGATCTGGTTGATCAGGCCCAGCAGCCGCGCGTGCCGCTCCTCGATGACCTCGGCCGCCACGGGGTCCGGCATCGCGGCCGCCGGTGTGCCCCGCCGGTTGGAGTATTTGAACACAAACGCATTGTCAAATTCGACCTCGCGCGCCAATGACAGCGTTTCCTCGAACTCGTCTTCGGTCTCGCCAGGGAACCCGACGATCAAATCGGTCGTGATCCCGATCCCGGGCCGCGCCTGCCGGAGCATCCGCACCAGTTCGACGAACCGCTGCCGGGTGTAACCGCGGTGCATGCGCTTCAATACCGTGTCGCTGCCGCTCTGCGCCGGGACATGCCCGCTCTCGCACAATTTCTCCAGCCGACCGTACGCCTCGACCAGGTCCTCGCCATAGCCTTTCGGGTGCGGCGAAGTAAACCGGATCCGCTCCAGGCCGTCGATCGCCTGCACGGCCTCGAGCAGCCGCACGAAGGCGGATTTGCCGTCGCGCTCGCCGCTCTGGCGCCGGCCGTAGCTGGTCACGATTTGACCTAGCAGAGTGACCTCCTTGACCCCGCCGGTGACCAGTTGCCGGCACTCGGCCACGATATCCTCGATGGGCCGGCTCCGCTCGGCGCCGCGGGTGAACGGCACAATGCAGAACGTGCAACGCTGGTTGCACCCCTGCATGATGCTGACGAACGCCGTCGGCGATTTGTCGGGCGCGTTGCCGTCCAGCAGGTGCTCGCGGATCGTCGCTTCGCTGCCGGATTCCTCGGCGGTGTCGCAGACCTTCTCCCGGCGGCCGGCCAGGAGGTCGTCCAGGTACTCAGCGGTGCGATGGAGTTTCTGCGTGCCCACCACCAGGTCCACGTCCGGCAGCCGGTCGAGCAGCTCCTGCCCGCGGCTCTGGGCCATGCACCCGAGAAATCCAAGGAGGACGCCGGGCCGATGCCGTCGCGTCTCGGCCGCCAGCGCCCGCATTTTGCCGAGGGCCTTTTGCTCGGCCGCGTCGCGGACACTGCACGTGTTGAGCAGGATCACGTCCGCCACCGCCTCGGACGGGGCCAGGGCATAGCCCTTGGCGACCAACTGGGCGGCGACAGCTTCGGAGTCGCGCTCGTTCATCTGGCACCCGTAAGTTTTAATAAATACGCTCGGCATGCGGTCGGCGAGTCGGGGGAAGCTACGCCACCCGCCGCGCATTGAAAAGCGCCAAGATGCGCCCAGCCGCAGTTCTCATTTTGGGGAGCGTGGGCGTCCCGCCTGCTGCGTTCGGCGTCTCGCCGAACGCTGGCTCAGGGATCGAAGGCGAGACGCCTTCGAGGGCACGCGAGACGAGCGCGCTCCCCAGTTCGAGAGCCCGCCAACCGGTTCCGTGCGAGTTCCCGACCCTGAAAATGTAAACGGTGGGAGGACCTGACGGCGCAAGGGCCTCCCCTCTGACATCGCCGGCCGAGCGCCGGCGAAGGCGCCTCAGCCCGCAGTTTTGGCGCAGGACGGGGGGAGACTCTGATCGATTTCTTAGCACATAGGGGATAAAAATTCGCACGGTCCATTCTGCTTGAGCTGCCGAGAATCAGCGATGTTTCGGGGTAATCCAGCATTGACGGAGGCAAGCTATGAATGGTGCATGACCGAATTTACTGACCAGACCCTGGGATAGAATACAGTTTGCCAGCGGCCAATTTGCCCTGGGGCTAGGCGTGCGGGTAGGAGGGTATCCTCGGCGATACTCGACTGCCCGCGCAACGACGCCCCAGGGCAAATTG
>JAGWYX010000021.1 GCA_018969165.1 Verrucomicrobiota bacterium | reverse complement strand
CCGTCGGCGAATTCGGTGGGCGCGATCCGCGGCCACAAGGCGCGCGGCGGCAGAAAGCCGGTGTCGCGCATGCGCAATGGGCGGTACAGCTCGCGCGCGACATACTGGTTCAGCGGTTGGCCGGTGACCCGGTGAACCACCTCGCCGAGCAGAAAGAAATTGATGTCGCTGTAGCGGAACTCGGTGCCCGGCGGCGCGTTCAATTGCTCCGCGCAGGCCAGCCGGATGGCGGTATCGTAACCGGACCAGGGGGGATCAAGGTTCAGATCGGGCGGCAGACCCGAGGTATGCGTCATCAATTGCCGGATGGTAATCGCTTCCTTGCCGCCGCCTTTGAACTCGGGGAGGTAGGCCTGGACCGGGGCGTCGAGTTTCACCTGGCCGCGCTCGATCAACTGCATGATCGCCGGGGTGGTGGCCAGGACCTTCGTCAGCGACGCCGCGTCGAAAATCGTGTCCTCCGTCATCGACTCGATCGCCGGGACCAGGGCGCGGTCGCCGTAGGCGCGGTGGTAAGCGCTCCCCTTTCGTTCGAGCCACAACACCGCGCCCGGGCACTGGTGCTCGGTGATGGCGCGGCCGATGGCCGTGCCCATCTCGGCGAGTTTTTCGGGATAAAAAACCGTTGCCAGGTCAGGCAAACGCGGACCGGGTGAAGGCGCCGTCGAAATTCGCGCAGGCGGCAGGGCGCAGGAGGACAACAGGCACGCGAGGGCCAGCGCCGCCGGGCTTCGACGCAGGAAAATCGCGGGCGGAGGATGGTGGTGGATAGCGGGTGGCGTTCGCATGCGCTCGAGTCCATGAATTCTCAGAATTGTTGTTCTCAGGTCAAGTCTCCAGCCCGCTCGGCAGTGTCCTAATTTCGGAGCGCGGCTCTGTGAGCCGCAGCACAGCAGCTTCAAAATCAAGCCGCTGCGAGTCACAGACTCGCGCTCCAACCGCAAATTCGGACACTGCCGCCCGCTCGCGAGTCCCTGCCGAATGATCCGGCCTCGTGGGTTGCGCAAATTGTCTTCAAACCTGCGTGGCCGGGTGGATTCGCCGACGCGGCGTCAGGCGTTGGTGCGACCTGGAGCAAGGTCGAGAGTTAACCGGCGGGATGTCTGATCGGAACCGCGCGGCCCAACTGCTTTCTCCGCCAATCCGTCAGTGTCGCCGATTGCCACCGGCCCTTACCAGGGCCGAACCACGCGGAAGAACCGGGCGCGGTCCGTGGGCAGGGTTACACTGAGCGAGCCGGGGTTGGCAGCGGGAACGTTGGTCACCACCGTCCAAGGAACCCCGACCTCGAGCGACCCCGTCTCCTCCAGGAGCGTATCGATGGTCGGATTGGACCAGGAGACGGTGATGGAATCGCCCGCCGCAGTCACGCTGAGTTCCACCCGGTCGCCCACTGCGACCAAGCCGGCGCTCGCGGCGCTCTTCCCGTCCACAGTCACCCGGACCGTCCAGAGGTAGACACCGGGGTTGGCATAAGCGTGGAACACAGTTTGGTTGGTGCCGTGCGACGAGCCATCGCCGAAGTCCCAGTCAAAAGCCAGTGCCCCGGCGGTGTTGGCCGTGGTGACCGAGACCGTGAATGGAGCGGGCCAGCCGGCCGGATAGGTGGGGGGGACACGCCCGGCTGCCTGGACAGACGCCATCCCGCGCGCGACCGAAACCGAACCGGTGCCAAGATTGGAGTTCTTCGATCCGTCGTAGGCGGCGTAAGTGAAAGTGTCGGTGCCAACAAAGTCGGAGTTCGGAAAGTAGCTGGCGATGGTGTTGCTCAATCCGACCGTCCCGTTGGCAGGCTGCGAGATGATGCGGAGAGTCAGGCCGCTGCCCGTGGCCGGAAGTCTCAGGCTGACGGGCTGATCATTCGTTGTATTGGTGGACACGTTGGCGACGGTGGGGGGCGGGCTGCTGTTCAGGTTGTCGTTGCCCGGCCCCAAATGGCAGGTGTAACAACCGATCAGTGCCCCGCGGAAGAGGTTGAGGACGACGCTGCCGCCATCAAAACCGGCGACCAACGTGCGATCGGCATGGGCGCGTGAAAGGACAGTGCCACGGAAATCAGTCCCATGACATGGGACGCACGCGGCGACCCCGCCGGGCAGGGCGTTGATCCAATCCGCATGGTTGACGACCCCGTTGCCAGTGACCCAGCCTTGGCCGATGTTGTGCAGACCGTGCGGGCCGCCATTGGGCGTATCGGGCATTGTGGGGTGGCAGGCGGTGCACTCGACCAGGACGCCAGCATGGCCCTGGATTGCCAGGTTGCGCAGGTTGTCGTTGCGGTGGCTGCTGGGAAATTCGGCGTGGGTCGAACCGTGGCAGGCTTCGCATTGGAGTCCGCCGTGGCCGGCGGAGAAGCGGTAGAGCGAGAGCCCCGGCGCGGGTGAGTCGGTTTGAGTGGCAAACATCGGGTCGGCAGCGGTGCGGACGGTTCCATTGGTATCACTGAAGACCGAAGTAAACCGAAGCTGGCCGCGGTTGGTGGCGGCGCTGCCGGTGTGACAGCTCTGGCAGGTCGGCTCCATAAACCACCCGACGCGGTTGGTGGATCCGACCCGGCTCATCGTCCCGTGGCAGTCCTGGCATTGGATGGCCAACGTGCCGTCCGCGGTGACCGCGGTCCCCATGGCGCCCCGGAGGCAGCGCGTGGTCGAGCCGGGGTGACAGCGGTAACAGGCGGCGCGGTTGGCGACGCTCTCCAGCGGCAGACCCAGTTGCGGATCCGCCACGTGCGCGTGGAAGCCGTGGATGGAGGCGGTGAGGGGCGGGGTATTGCTGTAACTGCCCAAGCCCAACGCTTCCGAGGCGTGGCAGAGCGCGCAGAGGACTGGTTTCGCGTCGGCAGTCACGTTGCGGTAGAGGCCCTGCGCGTTGAAGCCTCGGGCGGCCAGTGCGGCCGTGTAAAGGCCCGGCTGGAGCGCGAACTGCCGTTCATCGTGGAGTCGCAGGATATTGAGCCGGAAATCCCGTTCGGGCAAACCATCCCAGACCCAGCCGGCGGCGGGTTGGGCGGCCGCCGCCGATCCCGAGGCATGGCAGGCGCGGCAATCCATCTCGTCCGACACCGGCAGCACGATGTCATTGGTGGCGAGGGCCTGGCCGGCGGCATTCCAGGCGATGAGGCGCATCAGCGAGTATGGGTTCTTCCGCAGCGCGTCGTCGTAAGGTGAGATGGGGATCCCTTCGGCGCGAAACCAATTCACGAGGGTAGCGATCCCGGCGGCGGGTTGGTTGGTCGTCTCGAACCGCATGGCTTGAGGCGCATTGCTGATCCCGGGCATGGACCAGCCGGCGAGCCCGCTGTCGGGCGTCAATTCCGGCCCGTAAAGGCTGGCGCAATAGGTGTAGAAATTGCCCTTGGCCACGGCGGTGGAATTAAACGAGCCGTCGGGATCCGGCACGGCCTGGTAAGTGACACGGTAGCCGGTCCCGTTGGTTACCAACACGCCGCCGACCAGCAATTGGCATTCGATGGTGTTATACGGAGGCAGAATGGAGAACACGGAATAATCACTGTCCATGCAGTGCATCCCCAGGTTGTTCCAGCCCAGAATCTGGTCGTTGGCTGCCTGGCCGGCGAGGCACCCAAACACAACCAGTCCACTCGCCAGGAGCGCTCCGCGCCTCGCCCCATCCAAACAAGCATCCCTAAACCCAGCCGTTTTCACCCGGCTAGCAACTTATGTCCTCGCAGCCGGATGTCAAGCGGCCTCGAGTCTTCTCCGCGTAGCCACTGGTCGGCCCGGTCACGTCGAAGTTCTTGCTGGCCATTGCCACCCGCGGTACCCTCTGGTCCCACAAGATCACCCGTACGTAGCGCTCACGATGAATCAGCTTTCTCGCCGAAAGATGCTGGCCGGCGGCGGCCTGCTGGCCACCTCGCTCGCGACCGGCCTGCCGCCAGCCGGCGCCGCGGAGGAGGCCGGGGAGTCGGTCCCGGCGCCCCGCCGGCAGTTCAGGATCGTCGTCACCGGTGGCCACCCGGGCGATCCCGAGTACGGCTGCGGCGGCACGATCGCGCGGCTGACGGCGCTCGGTCACGCGGTGACGCTGCTCTACCTGAACCGCGGAGACCCCGCCGAAACCCCGGGAGACACCCGGCCCTTCCCCCGAGTCCAGGAGGCGACCCGGGCGTGTGAAATCCTGAAGGCGCGTCCGGTATTCGCCGGGCAGGTGGACGGAAAGGCGGTGGTGGACCCGGGACACTACGAGCGCTTCCGCAGGCTGCTTGCGACCGAAAGCCCCGACGCGGTGTTCACGCACTGGCCGATTGACAACCACGCCGATCACCGGGCGATGTTTACGCTGGTGTATGACGCCTGGCGGCGCTTGGGGAAATCTTTTGCGTTGTTTTACTACGAGGTGTCGAACGGTGAGGACACGCTCCAGTTTGCCCCTACCGATTACGTCAATATCACCGCCACGGAACCGGTCAAACGGCGCGCGTGTTACGCTCATGCCAGCCAGAACCCCGACCACTTTTACAACTTGCAGGAAACGATCGCCCGCGTGCGGGGGATAGAAAGCGGCCAGCGGTACGCCGAGGCTTTTCTCCGCGGACTCCAGAGCCCACCGTTTCCACTGCCGGCGTGAGCGGGCGATCGACCGGCGGTTTTGCCGTGTCGGATCCAGGTTGAGCGGCGAAGGACCACCGCGGTCCAAAGCGCTGCCGCGCCGGCTTGGACCCATTCCACTCTCTGATCCCATCTCATGCGCCGTCGCGAACGGCAGCGCTCCTGGAATTGCGGGGACGGCCGCAAACGTGGTCCGGATTCGGCTTGCCGCTTGACGCAATGACCCGGTGATTCAACGACTACCTTGGGATTCGCGGCTCAGAAAATGGTAGCGGCCCGAGCCGACCAGGAGCACGACGCGGTCGCCTTCGACGCGGAAGAGGCGCACCCCCGGGGCGCGCTCGGCCGGCTGGCCGCTCTCGGTGATCGCCCGCGCGTCTCGCCCCGGCACCCAAACGGTCGCTGTCGTATTCGGCGGAATTTGCACCGTCCAGTCGAACACGTCGTCGCGCCGGCGCCAGTCGCTCACGATCAGCCCGAACGGCGAGCGGTGCGTGGCCCGCAAGAACCGCAAATTTCCGACCGGCTCCGGCCGCATGAGGATGTGCTTGAACCCGGGTTCGTTGGGGTCCGCGCGGATGCCCGCGAGGTCTTCGTACATCCAGGTGAGCAGATCACCGACGAGCATGACGTGATTGCCAGAGTTCATCGCCGGGTCGGCGGTGTCGCCGTTCCATAATTCCCAGATGGTCGTCGCGCCCTTGGAAATCATGTAACCCCAGCTCGGGTAGGTCGTCTGCGACGCCAGGGCGTAGGCAAGGTCCACGCGCCCGTTGTCCGAGAGCGTGCGCATCAGCCATTGCCCGCCGACCAGGCCCGTGCCGACATGGTGGTGGCTCTCCTGCGCAATCTTCTCGACGAGGTGGGCGACGATTCTTCCCCGGTCGGCGCCGGGCACGAGGCCGAATGCCAGCGGCAGCACACACGAGGTCTGCGAGCCGTTGTCGTACCGGCGGCCATCGGCAGCGAGGAATTTCTGGTTGAACGCGGTTTTGAGCCTCGCCGCCGATTCACGGTATTGCCGGGCAGCGTCGGTTCTGCCCAGCACCGTCGCGTAGCGGGCCATCAATTCGAGGCAATGATAATAATACGCCGTCCCGAGGATGGCCGGCGCGGTCTTCTGCGCCGGGTCCTGCGAATGGATGATCTTCGGATCCGCCGGTGGCACGCACCAGTCGCCATACGTGTCGCGCGGCATCAGGTCGGCTTTGACAAATCCGTTCAGGTGCTCCATCCATCGCTGCATGCACGGGTAGTGACGGGCAAGGATGTCGGTGTCGGCGTATTGCTGGTAGAGGTGATCGGGGATGATGACGCTGCTGCTCGGCCAGGTGACGTTGTCGGAATAGAACGGCCAATAAGGCGGGCTAACGTCCGGGACACTTCCGTTGTCCTTCTGGGCGTCGGCCATATCGAGCAGCCATTTGCGGTAGAGCGCCTCCGTGTTGAACAGGTAAGTCTCGCCCAGGGACTCCTCGGAACGGTCGCCCAACCAGCCCTGGCGCTCGTCGCGCTGCGGACAGTCCGTCGGGATGCTCCGGTAATTGCCGCGCACGCCCCAGCGGACGTTTTCATAAACCTGGTTCAGCAGCGGATTCGAACTGGTCCAGGCGCCGGCGCTTTCGAGGTCGTCGTGGACCACCCGGCCTACGAGCGCGGATCGGTCGGGTTTGCCGGGATACCCGCGCAGCTCGACGTAGCGGAACCCGTGATAGGTGAATCGCGGCTCATAGACTTCCGTGCCTCCGCCCTTGAGGATGTAGGTGTCCGTCGCCTTGGCCGACCGGAGGTTGGCGACGTAAAGCGAGCCGTCGGGGTTGAGGGTTTCAGCGTGGCGCAGGGTGACCCGCGTACCACGCGGACCGCGCACGGTCAGCCGGCACCAGCCGACCATGTTTTGGCCCAGGTCGAACAAGTAAACACCCGGGCTGCGCTCGCGCACCGAGCGCGGCATCAGGGTCTCGGTCACGCGGATCGGGTCGATCATCTGGGCGGACATCTGGCATTTTGACCCCGGACCAAAAAGTCTGCCGAGCTGCGCGATCGAGCCGCCGACGCGCGCGTGCGCTATCGGCCCGTCCGGGCTGCCGACCAACCGCGCCGGTTGCCAGGCCGAATCGTCGTAACCCGGCTCACTCCAACCCCGGAACTCCATCCGCGCATCGTATTCCTCACCGTCGTATTCGTTGTTGGCGCGGATCGGGCCATTGGTGGTGAGTTTCCAGGTGTCGTCGCTGACGACATCCGCGGTCGAGCCGTCCGCGTACTCGACGCGCAGTTTGAGCAGAAGTTTCGGATAACCAAAGGTGCGGGTCGCCGTCGGCTCGGCCGTGCGCGGCGCGAAATACCGGCCGTTGCCGAGAATGACGCCGAGGACGTTGACGCCCCGTCGGAGGTGCGACGCGACGTCAAACGTGACGTAGTAGGCGCGCTTGGTGTATTCGGAAAGCGCGGGCTCGAGGACGTGATCGCCGACTTTGCGGCCATTGAGATAGAACTCGAACAGGCCCAAGCCGCACACGTAAGCGGTGGCGCGCCGGACCTTGCGCTCGACATTGAACTGGCGCCGCAGGTAACGCGCGGGCAGCCGGCGGTCGGCCGGAGATCGGTTCGCCGGCTCATCAAGTCCAATCCAGCACGCCGGCCCGTTGGCTTCCCAGTCCACCGGCTCGAGCAATCCCATCGACCAGTAGCCCACCGGACTCCAGGCCGACGGGTTACCGTCCCGGTCCCAGGCGCGGACCTTCCAGAAGCATTCCTGGCCAGAGCGGAGCGCCTGGCCGCGATAACGAATTTGGATTGACGGGTCGGAATCGACCTGGCCGCTGTCCCAGAGGTCGCCGACGTTGGCGGCCAAGGTACGGCGGTCACGCGCGACAAGCACCCGGTAGGCGGTCTGGACCTCTCCGCGTTGGCCGGATTCCATTCGCCAACTCAACTCGGGAGCGACGGTGTCGATCCCAAGCGGGTGGACGCGGTATTCACAGCGCAGATCGGTGACGCGTGTTTCTCCGGCGAACACCGCCGCCGCGAGCGATAAACCCGCGCACATGCCTGGCACTGCCCAAGCCGATTGGGTCCACGCTCTATTCATAAACGATTCCTTTCCGGTTCAAGCCGCGGTTAGTCCGCGATGACTGCGCGCGCCGTCCGGAGTCTGGGAACAATTCCCGGATAGTTCAAGCAACCAAATGGCAGAATCCCGCTCCATCGCGTCCTGATCTTTTTCGGCCCGGAGTGGGACATGGTGGAACGCGTCCTCACCGGGAAGCAGCCGCCGAAGGCACGGATTTCGCAGAGGAAGGAGCCTTCGCCGTCACCCGTTTCAATCAGGTTCGCGGCAGCCGAACCGCCCCGTTGAGTTTATCACGGAACCGTTCTACTTGCTTGAGAATCGGAGAGGCCTTACCCTGCATCCACACTATGCGTTGGCAAACCCCTGTCTATTGCCTGGCTACCGCGACGCTCTTGCTGCCATTGGCGGCCATCTCCGGCCAGGTGGCCCCGGCGGGGAGCGGTGGCGGGCTCGAAAAAATCAACCACGTCATCTGGATCATCCAGGAGAACCATTCCTTCGACAATTACTTCGGCACTTTTCCCGGAGCCGATGGGATACCACCCCAGACGCGTCTGCCGAAGCGGGCCGGAGGTCGAGGGGTGGTCGGGCCGTTTCACATGCCGGCGGGCCAGCCGTTGATCGACCTGGAGCATAGCTGGGAGACGGCGCACGCCTGCTATGACAATGGCCGGATGGATGGTTTCGTGTGGGCCGAAGGCAGCCCGTACACAATGGGGTATTATGACCGGCGCGACATCCCGAATTACTGGCGCTACGCGGAAACCTATACGCTGTGCGACCGGTTTTTTTCGTCGGAAATGACGGGCAGTTCCCCCAATCATGTCTATACCGTCGCGGCACAATCCGGCGAAATCAACAACATCGGCTCCCTGGCGGCGCTCAAGAAGGAGATGGACGACGACGATGGGTTCGATTTCATATCCATCGTCAAACGCTTTGTCGGCCGGGATGTCAGTTGGGGCTACTACGTGGAGACCCAGCCGGGCCCGGCCGAGGCCGCCGAGGTCAATGCGCACCTGGCCAACCTCGCCTATCCGGACCCCAAGCGGTTTACTTTGTGGAATCCGATGCCGGGGTTCAAGGCGATCCGGGACAACCCGAGCCTGATGGCCCGCCTGCTGCCAGAAAGCGAGTTTTACCGCGCGGTCCAGCAGGGCCGGGGTTTGCCCCAGGTATGCTGGCTGATCCCGGATTTCCAGGACAGTGAGCACCCGCCCGAGAATCTGGCACAAGGGATGTGGTATGTGACCCGCCTGGTCAACGCCGTCATGCAAAGCGTCTATTGGCAGGACAGCGCGATCTTCCTGTGCTGGGACGATTACGGCGGCTTTTATGATCATGTGCCGCCGCCGGAGGTTGACGCCTACGGCTACGGCCCCCGGGTGCCGATGCTGGTCATTTCGCCCTATGCGAAGCGGGGTTATATCTCGCACTACACCTATGACTTCACTTCCGTGCTTAAACTCATCGAGCGACGCTGGCACTTGCAGCACCTGGCCCCGCGGGATGATCGCGCCAATGACATGACCGATTGCTTTGACTTCAACCTGTCGCCGGCCCCGCCTTTGACCCTGACCGTCCCGACCAACCTCCAATCGCATCTGAACCCGGTCCACATCACCTATCCGCCGTCAACCGAACTGCCGCACCCGGCACCGCCGCCGGACCAGGGAACACGGGCGGTCCCGTACGTGGCTCCAAGGGGACGCTGAGGACGATCAAGCCCGACGACTCCTACAACCCCGCCAAGCTCAGTGCCGGCGCATGAAGTGGGCTGCTCTCATTTACAATCGCAATCAATTCGACTGTCACGGGTCGAATCAAAAGGGACCACCCTGGGTCGAAATAGGTCCCTTTTGGTGGTTCAAAATCCCCCACCGGGGGTTTGAGGTTCAGGTTTCCGTGATCATTGTGGGTGACAGTAGCCGAGGTTTCTGGTGGAGTGCAAGCGTGGTCGGGGGGGTAGGGCTCTGCAGGAGTGCAACCTGAGCACCCGACCGCCCTTGGATTGCAGCGAATGCATCCGCTCCCGGGCTGGCGGCTGCGCCGGCCCGGGGTTTTCTGTGCGGATGGTCCCGCAAACCAAGGTCCAAAGCGTTAAACTCATCGTTTGCTTTCCGACTTGTCGGCTGATTTTTTATCAGTTGGCGTGGGCTTGGGCGCGGTGGGGGCGGTATGACGGAGCCGGTAGCTGCGGCCGGTGATCTGAATGATTTCGGCCTGCTGGAGGAAGCGGTCCAGGATGGCGGTGGCCGCCGGCAGGTCGCCCAGCAGTTGTCCCCAATCCTCGATGGGGCGGTTGGAGGTCATGAGGGTGGAGCGGTTCTGGTGGCGGCGCACGATCAACTCCAGGAGCGTCTCGGCGCTTTTGGGCGGGAAGTGCTTCATGCCGAAGTCATCGATGCAGAGCAGGTCCGGTTTGAGATAGCGGGTGAGGGTGCGCTGAGCATCGGCCGGGGACTCGTCGGCTTGCATTTGGCGCAGGCGCCTCGCGAAAGGGCGCTGGCGCAAGCGTCGTTGATGGTTTTGAAGGAGTGCTGATCGGCCAGGCCGACCAGGCCCATAATCGAGCGCAGGCCGATGGGGCCTTTGCGCTCCAGCACGCCCCGGGACCATTGGCCGACCGGCTGGCCCAGTTCCTCGGCGCGTTTGAGCCAGTAGTCCTGTTGGCGCTCTAAGGGGCCGTGGCCGCCGCCCAGGCCCAGGACCTTGTCGAACTGGCCTGGCTGTAGGTGAGCGTGCAATTTGATCTGCTCCCAGCGCGGGTTGAAAATGCGTACCTCCCGGCTGTCCCAACGCACCCATACCTGCTGGCCGATGTATTCGGGCGGCACGGTGTAATAGGCTTTGTCCACCTCGACGTAGCTGAGGGCCACGCAGACCAAGAGGCCTTCAACTGCCTGCGGATTCCTGACCCACGCCGTCAGCCTAAGCTGGCCGAGCGCGCCGTTGCCCTCGCGGGTCGTCTCGCCGCCGTGGACGACCGTTTCGCCGACTGGGCGAAGGCCGTGGGCGTGGAGTGCGGATCGTTGGACGCCAACGCCAAGGCCCGCCACATTCACGAACTGGACGCGCTCGTGGCCCATCTCTACGGCCTCACCGAAGCGCAGTTGGTCCACATCTTCGAGACGTTCCACGAAGGCTGGGACCACGCCGACCGCCTGGACGCGACGCTCAAGCATTTCCACGCTTGGGCCAGAAAGCGCCAGTGAGAAGCCGGAACGATTGTACGGTTGACCAGGTTTGGGCTTGAGTGGGACTGCCCTTGCCGGTAATTTACCGGCATGAAGACTTTGACGGTTGACGATTATCAGCGCGTTCGGCTGCCGGACGTCGAGCCGCGCACCAAGTTCGCTTACGAAAAGGACGCCCACGGTCGGATCACGCTCACGAAACTTGAACCGGCGCAAGGCCGTCCGGCCAAAGTCCGTTTCGTGAAGCGCAACGGGCGCACGGTGGGCGTCACTGACCGACCGATTTCGCTCCAAGCCATCAAGGAAGCCCTGGCCGAGTTCCCATGAAGTACCTCCTGGACGTGAACGTCCTCCTGGCGGCGGCTTGGGCCAATCACCCGCAATACGCGACGGCGGACGCTTGGCTGGAGGGCAAATCCGTGGTCGTCTGCCCCCTCGCGGAGCTGGGCTTCCTGCGGATCAGCACCCACAAGAAAGCCATTGCCGCGTCGATGGAAGATGCGCGCAGGGCGTTGGAAAAGTTCTTGAGCGAAACCAAGGCCACGCGCATCGCCGACGACCTGCCGGCTCTGGAATCGCACGCGGAAAATTCCGAGCAGGTCACTGACCAGTATCTCGCGACGCTGGCCGACCGGCACGGATACAAGATGGCGACCCTGGATGGGGGCATCAAACATACGGCGGTCGAACTGATCGCGGCGGCCAAATGATGCGTTGGCCCACTGACTGGGCAATGAACACACCCACTCCAACCCCAGCGCCCGAGGCTCGTCCACATTTCGTGGACAACCGCGGCGGCAACACGCTCGACCACACAGATCCAGCCTCGCTCTACAGCGTGAAGGCGCTGCGCAAGGACGTGCAAGCCGACCGCGATCTGTTGGCCCGCATGAACCAGCGCGCGGCCCACGTGAAGCCTGACCAAGACCCGAAGCTTGCCGTCCTGGTCGAAGAATTGGTGCGCATCGTGAAGCACGCCAAAGACGAGGCGAGCATGGCCGATGACGAGCGCCAGAAGCGCAAGGTCCTTGTGTTCTCGTTCTACGAGGACACAGTGGATTGGATCGAGGCCTTCCTGGACTGCGTGCTGGAGCGGGACAAACGTTTGGCCTGCTATCGCGGCCACATGGCCTCGGTCGTCGGCAACGAAGTGCGACACGGCGTTTCCCGGCGCGACGCCATCTGGGGCTTTGCGCCGCAATCATCCGGCGCACTTGCACACGCACTGCATTGTCTTCAACGCGACATTCGATCCCGTTGAGAATCGATGGAAAGCGCTTCAAAATTACGAGCTTCTGCGGGCGAGGAAGTTTGCCGAGAACGCTTACTATCACGAATTGACCCGCGATCTTCGGGCATTTGGCTACAAGATTCGGAATCGGGCGCGCGGTGATTTTGAACTTGAGGGTATTTCTGAGGAACTCTGCGAACGTTTCTCGAAGCGACACGCAGAAATAGACAGGGCGCTGGCCGAGTTGCTGGAAGAAGAGCCGGACCTCGTCACCTCGGATGTGATGGCCGCGCGCCGGTTGCTGGCTACCTCGGAACGCGCGCGCAAGCAACGTGACCTGAGCCATGATCAATTGCTGATCCTGTGGAAGTCGCAGTTGGCGCCATCAGAACGGGAAGTCCTGAGCCGGCTTCGCGGACAGACTGCCCAAGATCTCCCTACGGAGAATCAGGTGTCTTCAACCAGAAAGTCCGAAGCGCCGAGGCGGGCGCGACAGGGAAATTTGCCGGCGTCTTGAAATCGGGTGTAATGGTCGAAGTCGCCGGCCGACTCGTCACCGTTTCAAACAAACTCCTGGATCACATTTCCGTCTGCCGACCATACGAAGTCCCGATTGCGGCTGGCGAGCGGCTGCATCTCAATCCGACGGTAAGGAACAGCGGCTGCGCCTGGCCTTCGCAACCCACGAAGTCGTGGTTCGAGGGGTCGCTTTGCGCCGAATCGAAACGGCGATGCAGCGGATGGATCTCTCCCATTTGGCCAGCATCCCCACGCGCTACCGGCAGACGATGGACGATGGTCAGCCGTTTGTTCGTGAAATTGTCGTCACTGAGAGCAAAGCAAAGGAAGGCCAACCGAAATAAGGTCTCGCGGCGCGTGAAAAGAACGGGAACAGGCTCGCAGCCGGCAATTCCAGACCGTGCGCGGTGCGGAACGTGGGAAGAGCTTGGCAATGAGCAGTAAAAACGGTAGATTAGACCTGATGAATGCGCCGGTTGACATTGAGTTGATTAAAGGCCGCCAGCGCGCCGAGGACATGCGGCGATTGAAGGCGGGCGAAATCACGCCGGAGGAATTGCAGCGGCAAAATGCGTTCATCTGGTCTGCTGCCGATATTCTTTACGTGGACTTGACTCCCAAAGGCACCGAAGAATCATGGGCGCGGATCATACAAAATCTCCAACAGAACTCCGACAGTATTTAGCCCTGCTTCAGCAGCGCAACGACGCGGGTCAGCCTTTCGTCATTGTCGGTGGACACGCGGCCAATTTTTGGGCCGAATTCTATTCCGAGCGTGAACCGAGACTGAAAACCTCGTTGCCATTCACGAGCAAAGACCTTGACGTGATTGGCACCGAGAACGACGCCAAGTGTAGCGTTCCTCGCTTTTCCGTGGAGGTTTTTCCATTCGATTTCCGGGTAAAACGGGAAAGAATGAGGCACTGTCCGGTGGTGGT
>JAGWYX010000820.1 GCA_018969165.1 Verrucomicrobiota bacterium | reverse complement strand
GTCTATGGGGGGGCGGTGCAGATGTTCGGCCGGGCCTATCGCGGCGGAGCGACGAAGGACCTCGCGCTCCGCATGAAGTCCGGCCAGCAGTTGGTCTTCGGCGAACAAATCGGGTGGTTCGATCCGGACGTGATCAGCGACACGGCCAACGCGGATTTCCTGCGCGACCTGATTCAACTCCGCTGGCGCCTGCGTCGCTATTTCTACGCCGGCCAAATGGCGCGTCCGCCGAAATTCGACCGCCCGCTTCCGACGGTGACCGCCGATTGGCAATGGTCGGGGACCTGGCCCGTCACGACCGACGCGGTGCTGGCCGGGGCGTGGGAGCTTCCGCGGGAACACCGGCTGGTCCTGCTTTTTGTGAACGTGAGTGAGGCGCCCGTGACCGCTGCGGTATCGTTTGATCCGGCAACGTACGGGCTCGCCGGGTGCAAATTTCGTCTGACGGAACTGAGCGCGAATCCAGGGGACGCGGCGGTGGGGCAGGCCGGCGAGCGGTTTGCGGCGCCGATCACCTTTCCGGCGCGCCAAGCCCGGGTCTGGGAGTGGCGCTGGTGAGGACGGTGCCGCCGACTATTCCGGCGAGCCACCGCCCAGCTCTTCCCACAGCCAGAGGGCGAGCACCGGTCCGAAACAAATGGTCAAGCCCACGGGCATGGCCAGCAAATCCCAGATATTCATGTCAATGGCAGCCAACATGACGTCTATCATTTGCCCGGCCGGTTGCGGATGTAAAGCGGCGTTTTAAGACCGCTTGCTTTGGCGTCGCTTTCGTGGTCGGTGATTGCCGCCACGAGGATTCCACTGGGGAGTCGCGGGCATGCGCGACGGCGCCGCGCACCGCCGCCAAGATTCTGCAGTGCGGCAGTCCGCGGCCGCAGGAACCGGGATCGGCGAGCCGGAATGAACCCCGGATGGCGCGGAGCGCGCGGATCAACCAGCGTTTGGATCGATGAAATCCGTGGCATCCGCGGTGCTCCGTCTGGGATTCATTCGTGGTGAATCAGGTTTGAGGCGACGCCTCGCGAGGACTTGACATACGCGCACCGCGGTTTCAACCTCGCGAAACTTTGCCGGATGCACGCGATCGGGCCATCGGTTTGGAATTCCGCCTTCTGGCGGTTCGGGCGGGGGAGGTCGAAGGTGGCCGCGGAACCGCGAAGACACGGAACTCCAAACGACAACCGGGGCCGGTCCGCAGTCGCCCGCCGTGCGGCGGGGGCGGTACTCATCGCATTGCTGGCACTGGCGAGCGAACCGGCTCGAGCGGCGGAGCATCTCCTCTGGAAAATCGGCGAACCAGACCACTCGGACCACGAGTTTAAAGGCGCCGTTCCGCGGACCACTCACGCGTTGCGCGTGAGCGTGGGGACGGGCAACGAAACGCGGCAATGGCCGCGATTCCACCCCGGGTCCGGCAACGGCGTGTTCGGCGGAACCGTTTACCGGTACGCGCTGGTCTTTGACCTGCCGGGAACCGCGCCCACCGGCATATTTTATCTCGACCTCGACCTGCTATTCCGCCAACCGCGTGTGCCCGCGTTGGACCTGGACGTCAACGGCCACCGCGGCCGGTATTATTTCGAGCCCGAGCCGATGTTCGATCTTGGCGCCGTCGAGGACGAGTTCAACCCGATCCGCTCGAGCCAGCACCGGCGACTGGCGCTACCCGCGTCGCTGTTTCGTGCGGGCGAGAACCGCCTGACGTTCGCGGCCGTGGACGAGCCGCCGGTCGTGATCCGCAGCCAGAACGTCGGCGGCGCCGGTGATGCGGGATTTTTTTACGACGCGCTGGCATTGAGCCACGACCCGGAGGCCGTCGCGTCCGAGGAGCTGCGAGCCACGCTCCAGCCCACCGTGTTCTTTCCCAGGACCAGCCACGGCGTCCGTGAGGAGTGCCAATTGCACCTGGCGTATCCGGTCGGTTGGCCGGGCGGCCGTGCCCGGATATTCATCGGCCGATTCACGACCGAGATGGCCATCTCGCGACCGGCGGAGTTTGGCGAGGCCCGCTACACCTTTCGGGTCCCGCCGGACCTGCCGGCGGGCGAGGCGCGCATCGAGTTATTGCCAGGAGGAACCCGGCGGGTTGACTTCAAACCGGCGCGGAGATGGAAACTGTTCTACGCTCCCAACGAACACCTGGATGTCGGTTACACCGATTACCGGGCCAAGGTCGCCGAGGTCCATGCGCGCGATATGGACGAATTGATGACCGTGCTGCGGCGACATCCGGGTTACCGGTTCAACCTCGACGGCAGTTGGATTGCCGAGCAGTGGCTCGGCTCGCGCGCCGCCCGTGCCACCGCGGGCCTGGCACCGGAGTCGAAGGCCGGGCGGATCGGCATGAACGCGTTTTACTGCAGTGTGGCGACCGAGTATCCGTCGCTCGAGGAGAACCTTCGCAATCTTTATTTCAGCAAGGCGCTCGAGCGCCGCGCCCGCGTGCCGTTCGATTTCGCGCTGGTCAGTGACGTGCCGTCGGTCTCGTGGTGCGTCCCCTCGCTGCTGGCCGCGGCGGGCATTCGCTACTTCGCCAATGGCGGCAACCAGGACCGCGGTCCCATG
>JAGWYX010000819.1 GCA_018969165.1 Verrucomicrobiota bacterium | reverse complement strand
GGTGCCGAGGTGGTTTTCAGTCCCACCCCGTCGGTGGCAATCGCCGTCAAGGTGTGCGAGCCGTTGCTCACGCCCGTCGTGTCCCAATTGACCGCGTAGGGCGCCGCCGTTACCGCCGATCCCAGGTTGGCCCCGTCCAACGCAAATTGCACGCTGGCCACCGTCCCGTCGTCGCTCGCGTTGGCCGACACCCTCACCGCCGTCCCGCTCACCGTCGCCCCGCCCACCGGCGCGCTGATCGCCACCGTCGGCGGCGTCGTGTCCGCCAACGTCGTCGGACTCGACGCATACACGTAGGCCCCCAGGTCCCACGGCCCGCTCGCCGGGCGCGTGGCCCCCGCCAGGTCCGTCGTGAAATAGCTGTCGAAATTGGCCCCCGCCAGGATCGCCGGGGAACCGGCGCCCAGGTGGGCGTCAAAGCCCGCGGCGCTGTCATTGACAAACTGCGGGTCCACCGAAAGGGTGCTGCCCAGGCTGTAGGCGGCCGTCGAGCCGCCCCCGGTGAAATCGTAATTGCCGTAGCCATTGCCATAAACCAGGTTGTCGTTGAGGACCACCCCGCTGCCGGTGGCGGCGTAAAAGGCGATGCCGGCGTGGCCGTTCTCATAGACGATGTTGTTCTGGAGGCTGATGCCGCTGAGGGCCTGCCAGAGGATGATGCCGCTGGTGCCGTTCCAGGCCATCACGTTGTTATCGACCCGCAGGTTGCTCACCGTGGCGTAGCCGGCGATTTGCAGGCCGCTGGCGTCGTTGCGGAGCATCACGTTGTTATAGACCACTTCGTTCTTGCCGCACAGGTAGAGCCCGTGATCCAGGTTGCTGCCCCCGGTCCGGCCGTTGTCGTGAATGGAATTGCCGATATACACGTTGCCGCTGGTGGACTGGTCGTCATAGACCCCGTCGTGGCCGTTGGAACTGGTGCTGGCCGGGTTGCCGTTGTGGTGGATTTCGTTGTCCAGGATTTGATTGCCACTGCCCCAGATGGAAATACCGCCGTTGGGGCCGCCGGTGATGCCGAAGCCCTGAACGATGTTGTAGTTGCCGTCGATGTAGATGGCCTGGTTGCGATCGGCGGCGTTCTGGCCGTTGATAATGGCCCCGCCGCGGACCTGGGACTGGAGCAGGATGGGGGCCGAGGCGGTGCCGCTGGCGCCCAGGTGCAGGCCCCAGCCGGAGGTGTAATCGGTGTAGGTGCCGGGGGCCACGAGGATGGTGACGCCGGGGCCGGCCAGGCGGTAGGCGTAGGTGATGGTCCGCCAGGGCTGGCTGGCGGTGCCGGGATTGGCGTCGCTGCCCTGGGTGGACACGTAGTAAGTGGCCGCGCGCGCCGCGCCGAGGGCCAACCACAGAAACAGGGCGCAAATTCCGCCCACGAACTTTAGTTTTGTCATAGGCGCCCATTGAACCGGCGCCGGGCGGCGGCCAACATCGGCCCCCGTCTGATTCCAGTGTCAGGGTGCGTCCGGTCCTGCTGTCCGGTTCTGTCCGACACCCAGGCGCCGGCCGGGGCCGGGCCTGGGGTGAACCCCACCTGCGCCCCCTTTGACCGGCAGGTGTTTGCCCCGCTTGCAATCCGAGAAGAGTAGGTTAGTGTTTGGGGCAGTCATTTCAATCAACTCATGAGGCGAGCATCCCTGCGTCCTATTTTCTTGGCCCTCTGCTTGTGTGCGTTGCGCGTGGAGGCGATGGATCGCTGGTCGGCCTTGTCGATGCTCGAGTCGGGGAACTGCGACGGCGCGCGGGGGAGGGCAGGGGAATTGTCGCGGTTCCAGATCAAGCCGGCGGAATGGCGTCGGTATGCCGATCGTGCGGCCCCGCCGCCGACGGATGCGCGGACGGCGCTCACGGTGGCGCAGAAGATCATGGCGAAACGGTGTGCGCGCTTCGAGCGCGCGCACGGTCGAGTGCCGACAGACTTCGAGTTTTACATCCTCTGGAACGCGCCGGCGAAGGTGGATCGTCCGCCGCGGGCCGTGGTGGCGCGGGCGCGGCGGTTCTGCAACCTGGTAGCCCGGCCTGATGGCGAGGGCAGCAGTTCGGGTGGTTGAAGACGGACCTCGAGCATTGGCTCAGGGCCGGGTCGAGCCGGACTTGATGAGGGTGGCCAGTTCCATTTTGAAAGTTAATCGCTGCTCGTCCTGGGAGCCGCCCGAGCGGCCGTAGGAGATCGGTTCGAGTTCCAGTTTTTGGACGCGCATGCAGGGGAAGTTGCTCAGGAGGTGGGCGAGAAAGACCTCCAGGTCGTGATAGCGGGCGGTGCCCAGCACGGTAAAGACCGCCGTCTTGTAGGGGACCTTGGGGACGATGGTGGAGTCGCTGATCTGGGGAGGATCGAAGTTGGAAATGTCCACCTGGTAAGGGGTCTGGAAGGTCGTCAGGTTCTTGATAATCCAAACATAGACATCGCCAGTGGCCATTTGATTTTCGATGTGGCGGAGGTTCTGGGTGGCGCGGGCAAGCTCCTGTTTGAACTCCTCCGCATGCGCGGCGCGGCGTCGGGCCGTTTCCACCTTGACCTCCATCTGGGCGATCATGTCGGCCCGTGCTCGCAGGGCCTTTTGTTCGATCCCGA
>JAGWYX010000818.1 GCA_018969165.1 Verrucomicrobiota bacterium | reverse complement strand
AACGTTTAATTTCGGCGCAACCGCGGGCAACGAAGTGATTGGTCAGCGCCAACCAAACGTCAAAGACCCTTCACCAAGTCGCGCACCGGGACCCGAAGCGCCTTGGCGATCCGGGCCAAGCGATCAAAGGAAATTGTTTCCTCTCCTCGCTCGATGCGCCCCACAAACACCGGATGCAGGTCGGCTTTCTCGGCGAGCTTTTCCTGGCTCAACCCACGCCGAGTCCGCACGGCACGAATGTTCCGGCCCAATAGGCGGCGATGTTGAACGGCGGTGGCCATGTGGCGGTAAGGAAACAGGATTCGGGCCAGCTTGCCACAGCATATATGGTGTATTCGACACGGATTTTCAGCTTGACCGGCGTGGCTTGTAGACTTAAACCGTCAATCGTCGGAGAATAAAAACGGATGATGTAAGCACAAAATCAATAATTTAGCGTAGCTTCGGCTGCGGCCTCCCCATAAAACCGCGAATTTTGAATGCAGGGGTCGCGCTGAGCCAGCGCCCAATCGGGCGCGGCTTGGCGCATTCTCCTGCATGGGCGCTTCGCGGTGCCTTTGGGGAGGGGTGCGTTAAGTTCGCGCCCCTTCTATTTGCGCCGCGGATTGGGGGTTCCGCTGAGGAAAAGCGCATGAAACCTGGTTTTTACAGACGAACGTTCGGTGTGCTGGTCTTGACCTGCCTGGCACTGCCAGCGGTTCAACACGCAGCCGACGTGCGGTTTTGCGTGATCGGAAAAGATCAAGGGTGGAAGCAAACCGGCCCATCCACCATCGCACGATCGGACGGGGATCAATACGTGTTCCAGGCGTACGTGGTCCCGACGACTCCTGGGGCGGTGATCTCAGCCGGCATTGTGTTTCCGGACGGGCAAGTGCATGCGTTGAATCTCGAATCTGGGACGTGGTTGTGGTTCCCGTACATGAAGGGCACGACTGATCCCAACTTCCCCGACGGCAACTTCACCTTCAGGATCAGCACCCTCAACGATGGAGCCAGGGTGGTCGCGCTGCCATTGGCAGGTGAACTCTATCCGGCTGCACCCCAGGTCGTGAATTTTGACGCCGCCCAGAATATCAATGCCACTGCGGATTTTACACTCAACTGGTTCCCGTTCCAAGGGGGGACGCATTTGGACACCATTACGCTGACGATCAAGAGCACTTCGGTTCCGTCCACCAACGTCTTCGTCACGACCACACCGGGGACCCCAGGTGCACTCGACGGAACCTCGACCTCCGTCCTGATTCCCGCGAACACCTTCGAAGCGGGTACGACCTATTCGGCTTACATATTCTTTGGCAAAATCACAGCGCAGAACACCACGGCCTACCCAGGCGCTGTGGGCTATGCGGGCTACGGAGCAACGACGTATTTCCCGATTCAAACGGTTGGAAGCCTGCAAGCTCCGGTGGTGACCGCGCAGCCTCAAAGCCAGATTGTGACCGTGGGCACGACCGTCACGTTCAATGTGGCTGTCACCGGATCAGTACCGCTCAGCTACCAGTGGCTCAAGGGCGGCATCCCTATTCCCGTTGGTACCAACGAGTCATTCACCGTCAGCAACGCCCAGGCCGCCGATGCTGGGAACTATGCGGTGTTGGTCAGCAACATGGCCGGATCGGTGACCAGCGCAACCGCTGTGTTGACCGTAAATCCGGTTGTTGTCTCACCCGTAATCGCCGTCCAGCCTCAGGGCCAAACGGTGAACGTTGGCGCACTGGTGACGTTCAGTGTCAGCGCTACCGGCACGGCTCCACTGGCGTACCAGTGGCAAAAGAACGGCACGAATATCGTGGGGGCCTCGAACGCCTCTTACACGATTCCGAGCGCCCAGCCTGGCGATGCTGGGAACTACGTGGTCGTGGTGAGCAATGCCTCGGGGTCGGTGGACAGCCAGCGTGCGGTCCTGACCGTGGTAGCCGTCAATCCGGCCAGGTTGAGCCTGAGCTTGGTTGTGGGTCTGCCGGCTCTGACCATCGACGGGCTAGTCGGCACAGGGTACCGGGTCGAATTCAGCACCAACCTGGCGGCGACCAATTGGACGAAGGTCATCGACCTGTCGCTGCCCAGCACGCCCTACACCTACATCGACTCCACAACTGGAAACGGCACCCTGCGCTTTTATCGCGTGGTGGTACCCTGAATGAACCGCGAGGAGGAGAATCCATTATGGCCATCAACTGGTTTACAACGCTTGTTTCCAAAAGCGGATTTTCCACCAAAATTGGAGACGACTTCGTAACGGCCTTCAGCGACCTGGCTCAGTCCGGTGAAGTTGATGCCTTCATCGTTGCCACCGAGGACGGTTTCTCGCCGTTGGGCGCAGCGCGCGGATTCTTCGCCGACGACTTGGGCCGCCGTGAGACGGACATCGCGGAGTTGGCCAACTGGAACCGATTTCAAAACGAGCGGGTCACTTTGGTTGGACTCGATTCTCGTCGTTCGGGCAGCCGTTTGCGCGGGATAATTCTGGCCCCCAGCGAGACTTCCAAATGTTACGAGCGTTTTGCCGTGCCGGTCCACGGGCGACCGTACCGTGATTTCTATTACAACGTCACGTTTGAGGCGATCGC
>JAGWYX010000817.1 GCA_018969165.1 Verrucomicrobiota bacterium | reverse complement strand
GATGACAGCCAGTTTCAAAACTCAAAGATTCTAGCGAGGCCCCGTCGCGGGAGATGCGAAAATCGAGTAACGTGGAATTCGGCCCCGCCGCTGCTGGCGCCATCGTGTGGAATCCACGGCCTGCGGATCAAGATAGACGGAACCATCCCGCAACTTGGTTGTGCCGATCAGATTCCTAGTGTCAGTCTCTGTTCTAAAGTTCAAACTGGAATCGGTTGGGCGATGTATCACATTTTCCATGCCGATTGTTTCGAGTGGCTGCGGCAACGGGAAGCGCAATCCGTGCATGCCGTCTGCACCGACCCGCCGTACGGGCTCCTGGAGTTTTCCGAGAAGGAAGTCTCAAAACTCCGTGCCGGCCGAGGCGGCGTCTGGCGGCTGCCGCCGGTGATCGGCGGGAGCAAACGCGATCCATTGCCGCGTTTCACGGTGCTGAATGAGGCCCAGCGAGCGGCGTTGCGCCAATATTTCCAGGATTGGGGCAAGATCCTTATGCCGGCGTTGGTCCCCGGCGCCCATGTCTGCGTTGCGGGACACCCCATCTTGCAGCCCCTGGTCCAGATCGCGATGGCCGAAGCGGGTTATGAGATTCGTCCGGCCATTATGCGACTCTATTTCAGCTTCCGTGGCGGAGACTGTCCGAAGAACGCGGAGCGCGAGTTCCCACTGGTCTGCGTCACGCCCAAAGGCGGTTACGAACCGTGGATGCTCTTCCGCAAACCGATCGCGGAGAAAACGGTCGCCGAGAACCTCCGCCGCTCGAAGACCGGCGGCCTGCGCCGATTGGCTCTGGATCGACCGTTGCTCGATGTCGTCGCCAGCGGCCGCACCCCCGACCGGGAGGAGGCGATCTCCAACCATCCCTGCCTCAAACCGCAGCATTTCATGCGCATCATCGTCCGCGCGCTGTTGCCCTTGGCCGAAGGTACGCTTCTGGACCCGTTCATGGGATCCGGATCAACCCTGGCCGCCGCGGAAGCCGTCGGCTACGAATCCCTGGGGGTCGAACTGGATGCCGAGTATTTTCGGCTCGCCCAGAACTCCATCGCGCGCCTGGCGGCGCTTTACCCAGGATTCACCGGTGAGGAACTGGAATTGGAGGTCGGTTATGGATCAAGCACCCAGCCCGACGAAAAACAACTGGCCTTTGTCCTGGCCGACCGTCCGTCCCCGTCAAACGATCGCTCCAGGCCGGCGAAAAGGTCGCGCAATGTCCGCGCGAGCTGACGTCCTCAAGCTCGCGGAGCCTCTGCCGTGACGTCAGGTTTCACGCCACGGTCACTTCCTGAGCCACCCGCGCAGATGCTCGAGCGACCGCTCGGCCTGCTCGATCGTGCCGCACTCGACCGACAACACCAGGTCGCGCCTGGACCGCCGGCAAATCGCGATCACCCGCCGCCAGTCGATCACCCCGTCGCCACACGCGCAACCCACCGGCGTGCCGGTCACTTTGCCACGGGCCGTGGATTGCTGCATCGAGATGTCTTTGGCGTGGATGTGCACGACCCGGTCAATCACCCTCTCCAGCCACGCCAGCGAATCGTGCCCGCACAAGTAGGCATTGCCCGTGTCGAAATTGATGCCCACCACGGGGCTTTTCACCAGCCGATAAATCCGGTCCAGCCCTCGGGGATGCTTGCTGTATTGCTGGTGCGGCTCGAGCCCGATCCGGATGCCGCGCGGTTCCGCCACCTTCACCGCCTCCTGGATCGTGTAGCGCATCAAGGTGAAATCCTCGGCCTCGGTGGTCCACGGCTGCTTGGCGCCTTCATCGGTGTTAACCACCGGCGCCCCGCACTCCGCCGCGAACCGGATTGCTTGTTTGAGGTATTCGACCCCGACCTCCGGCCGGCACAGGGGCGTGTGGGCCGAGAGACCCGAGAGTTTCACCCCGTTGGCCTGGCACGCCCGCTGGATGCGCAAGGGATCGTCCAGCATCGAGACACTGTGAGAATAACCCGCTTCGCTCAGCAGCTCGCGCCCCAGGTGAACCATCGGCTCGATGTGCGTGTAACCCAATTCCGCCGCCTTGGTCACCGCCCATTCGAACGGTTTATCGTCGTGCCGGACGAATTCGAGGTTGATGCCCAGATGAATTTGATTCACCCGCGCAAGATAAGCGAGCCGCCGGGCGACGACCCTTGACCCCGGTCAATGGCGACTCGCTCATCGAGTCCTTGAGGCGGAAAACGCAGGCGGCGAAAGGGGTGGCAAAACTCGACTTGATGACAGCGAGTTTCGAGATTCAAGGACTCTAGCGCGGCGGGATCATGCCGCCCGGCAGGTTGTACTCCCAATCCTGCGGCGAATTCCAGGGGCGATCCGATGCGTTCTCCGATTCATTGGTGGCGCACCCCGTCAGTACCAGCGTTGACACCAGGATCATCAACGTCCCCAACAACCACCGAGCGAGGCGTGCCTCAGACCTCATGCCCCGCTCCTTAAAATATCTCTGGCCTTTCTCTTCCGGCCTCCATCCACTTTGCACGCCTCGCTGATAGATTCCTTGAGACCCCAAACGCACAAAAGTCCACGGACCCAAAACTTGATCTGGCCGCAATGAGTTCTCGGGTTCAAGG
>JAGWYX010000816.1 GCA_018969165.1 Verrucomicrobiota bacterium | reverse complement strand
TGTTGATGAACCGGACCCTGGGATTCTGGAAGGCGGTTTTGGAGGCGGTGGTGAAATCGCTGTAGCGCGTGCCGACGCCGATCACGAGGTCGGCCTCGCGGGCGATGATATTGGCCCCGGGCGTGCCCGTGACGCCGATGGCCCCGAGCGACTGGGGTTGATCGAAGCGCAACGAGCCTTTGCCGGCCTGCGTCTCGGCCACCGGCAGCCCGGTCCGCGCCGCCAGCCGAGCCAGCGCCTCGGTCGCTTCGCTGTAAATGACCCCGCCGCCCGCGACGATCAGCGGCCGGTGGCTGGCGCGAACCCACTCCGCCGCGCGTGCCACCAGCTCCGCCTCCGGGGCCGGCCGCGGGATGCGCCAGACCCGGTCCGCGAAGAGTTCGACCGGGTAATCGAAGGCCTCGGTCTGCACGTCCTGTGGCAGGGCCAGCGTCACCGCCCCGGTGTCCGCGGGCGAAGTCAACACGCGCATTACTTCCGGCAGGGCGTTGAGGATTTGGTCCGGGCGATTGATCCGGTCCCAGTATTTCGAGACCGGTTTGAAGGCGTCGTTGACCGAGACATCCTGCGACCAAGGCTGTTCGAGTTGCTGGAGGACGGGACCGACGTTGCGGCGCGCGAAGATGTCGCCCGGCAGCAGCAGCACCGGCAGGCGGTTGATGGTGGCGGTGGCGGCGCCGGTGACCATGTTGGTGGCCCCGGGGCCGATCGAGCTGAGGCAGACCAGGGTGCGCAGGCGATTGGTCATCTTGGCGAAGGCGATCGCGGTGTGGACGGCCGCCTGTTCGTTGCGGCTCATGTAATAGCGGAACGCCGGGTATTGCTGGAGCGCCTGGCCGACGCCGGCGATGATGCCGTGCCCGAAAATGCCGCAGGCGCCGGCGAAAAACGGCTGCCGCCGGCCGTCGCGTTCGACGTGCTGGTGCAGCAGGAATTGAACCAGGGCCTGGGCCGTGGTGAGTCGTTTGGTTTTCATAGGTTTGATTAGAAACCGCCGTGTTGGGCGATGAACTCGAGCGCCTCCACCTCGCGCGCCATGAAATTGGCGCAGCCGTGCCGGGTCACGACAATCGCCCCGCAGGCATTGCCCATCCGCGCCGACTTGCGCCAGTCCCAGCCCTTGAGCCGGCCGTAGATGAAACCGCTGGCGAAGGCGTCCCCGGCCCCGAGCACGTTATACACCTCGACCGGGAATCCCGGCACCTCGAGCCCGGTCCCGTCCGGGAGAAACACCGTGGCGCCCCGGTCGCCCCGCTTGACGACCAGCGCCTGCGGGCCGCGCCGCAGGATGGCCGCGACGGCGGGTTCCAACGCCGCCGCGACGCGCGCGCCCGAAATTTGCGAGTGACTGACGCTGACCTGCGCCGGGTCGGTCACCAGCACCGCCTTGCACTCGTCCTCGGTGCCCAGCACCACGTCCACCAGCGGCAATACGCTCCGCACCGTCACTCCGAAGGCGCGCGTGTCGTGCCATTGATTGGGCCGGAAGTCGAGGTCCAACATGACCGTCACGCCGGCCGCGCGCGCCCGTTCGACGGCCAACACGTGGGCGCTGCGGCTCGGTTCCCGGCTCAGCCCGGTCCCGGAAAACTCGAATACCCGGCACGCGGTCACGGGCGTGGCGAGCACGTCGTCGATCGAAAGCTGATTGTCGGCGCAGTTGTCCCGGTAATAGACGAGCGGGAATTTGTCCGGCGGCTCGATCCCCAGGACGACCGCGCTGGTGCGCGTGCCCGGTTTGCGCGGGATGAATTGCGTCGCCACACCTTCGCCTTCCAGAAACTGCAGAATGAAATCGCCAACCGGGTCCTCGCCGACGGCGGTCAGCACGGCTGTGCGCAAGCCCAGTCGTTGCGCCCCGACCGCGATGTTGGTTGGCGAACCCCCGACGTAGGCGGCGAAGGATTCGATCTGCGGAAACGGCACGCCGATATTGTTCGAGTAAAGGTCGATCGAGGAGCGACCCATCGTGACCAGGTCGAAGGCGATGGACGGGTTGCTCATGGGACGCGCGGAGTTTTCAAGGTGTGGACCCGGCGCCCGGCGGTGGCGCGGTTTGCGGCCGCACCACCGGGACGCGCGGGTCGGGCGCGGTCCAGGTCCCCTTGACCCAGGCGTGCGCGGGGTCGTCGGAATTGGCGAGGGACTGCGCGCTGCCGGCGAGGAAGTTCAGGTAATAGGCGGTGTAACCGGGCGCCACCACCACCGGATGATAGCCCTCGGGCACCAACACCACGTCGTCCTGGCGCGCCACGATCAGTTCGTCCAACCGGCCGTCGGCGGTATAAACCCGCTGGATCGCATAGCCCTCGGGGCGATCGAACTTGTAAAAATAAATCTCTTCGAGGTCGGCCTCCAGGAGGTTCCCGGCCGGGTCGGTCCGGTGGACGTCGTGCTTGTGCGGCGGATACGAACTCCAGTTGCCCGCGGGAGTGTAAACCTCGACCGCGACCAACCGATGGCAACCGCAGCCGGGGGGAAACAGGGAGTTGATCTGACGTGTCGCGTTGCCGCCGCCGCGAATTTCCACGGCAACCGTCTCAGGAGTTACCACGTGCGCCGAGTGACCGTCGGCCCCGT
>JAGWYX010000815.1 GCA_018969165.1 Verrucomicrobiota bacterium | reverse complement strand
CCTCGATCTTCATCGTGGGCTGGGCTACTGGCGGCCTGATCTTCGGCACGCTTGGCGATCGCTGGGGGCGGGCCAAAACGATGGCCCTGACGATCCTGGTGTACGCGGTTTGCACCGGGCTAAGCGGGCTGGCGCGGGGCTGGGGTTTTTTCGCGCTGTTTCGCTTTCTGACCGGCGCGGGCGTCGGCGGCGAGTTTGCCGTGGGCGCGGCGTTGGTCGCGGAGGTGATGCCCGACCGGGCGCGGCCGCATGCCCTGGGACTGTTGCAGGCCCTCTCGGCGTTCGGGAACATCCTGGCAGCCGTGTCGCTCGGGGTCGTAGTGCCGGGCGCGCACCTGGGTTGGGGTTGGCGCGGGCTCTATTACCTGGGGGCGTTTCCCGCGCTGGTCGCCGTGGTGGTGTTTTGGCGGTTGAACGAGCCGGAGAAATGGGTGGCCACCAAGGCCGCCGCGACCCAGGCCCAGGCGGTCGATCAACTCGGGCGCATCCGCGACCTGTTCAACCAACCTCGATGGCGGCGCAACACGCTGGTTGGCCTTGGGCTGGCCATCGCCGGGCAGATCGGTCTGTGGGGCATCGGTTTTTACACCCCGGAGTTGATCGACAACGCGATCCCGGCGGTCGAAGTCGTGACGCGGCCGAAGCTGGAGTCGATCGTGAACGCTGGCGATGCGGCGGCGCATGCCGTGGCGATGGCGGCGCTCACGGAACCGGAGCGCCGCAAGTATGTCGAGCTGATGGCGCGGATCGACTCGGGCCGCGCGTCGCGTTCGGCGGTGGAGGTGTTGGCTGCGCCGCTGACACCGCCGCAGCGCGAGCGGTTGCGCGCGGTGCTGCGACGGGCGGTGACGGAAGACCGCAAGACCGGCTTGAAATCGCTGGGCGGGTTCCTGCAGCAGATCGGGGCGTTTCTGGGGATGTTCTGCTTCAGCGCGCTGGCGGCGCGCGCCGGGCGGCGACGGGCGTTTCTGTGCGCCTTGTTGGCCGCCTGGGGGAGCCTGGTGTTCACCTTCGTGACATTTCATCGGCCGTGGCAAATCTGGTACCTCTGGCCGTTCCTTGGGTTCTGCACCCTGGCGCCCTTCGGTGGTTACGCGATCTATTTTCCGGAGCTGTTTCCGACGCGCCTGCGCACCACCGGCACCAGTTTTTGTTACAACGTCGGGCGCTACGTGACGGCCTTTGGGGTGTTTAGCCTCGGGCCGCTGGCCAAATTCCTGCACGGGTTGACACCGATGCCGGGTTTCCGGCTGGCGGCGATCGTGCTGTCCTGTGCTTACGTCATCGGCCTGGCGGCTTTGTGGTGGGCACCCGAGACGTTGGGTCAACCCCTGCCCGAAGACCACGCCGTCGCCGGCTGAAGGCCGCATGGGTTTGGGCCCAGCCCGGGCCCCTCCCGCCCGCCGTCGAGCAGGGCTACCGTCTCTGGCTGCGGCGAGCGCCCGCGAGGATCCGGATCGTGGCGTGCCGAACCATGCTGCCGGAGTGCCGAGACGGGTTGTTTCCACTGCAATATCCGCTTGGCATTTGGCAACAAAAGTGGAGTGGCTCGAGCTCGGTTCGAGCTAGGTTCGGCGCGTGGATCAGGCGCGCTGCAATCCGGCCCCAGCCAAGGATGCTAAAGGCTGCGTAGCGTCGGTTACGCCCGACACCCGCTTCAAGATCCTCGAAGCGCACATGAAGAAGCACCAGCACCGGCAGGACGCGTTGATCGAGGTGTTGCACAAGGCCCAGGAATTATTCGGCTACCTCGATGACGACGTGCTGCGGTTCCTGGCGACGCGGCTCAGACTGCCACCGAGCCGGGTGTATGGCGTCGCCACCTTCTACCACTTCTTCACCCTCAAACCCAAGGGCGCCCATACGTGCGTCGTGTGCCTGGGCACCGCCTGTTACGTCAAAGGCGCCGCCCAGGTGCTGGCCGCCGTCGAGGCGCGCGCCGGCATCCGGGCCGGTGAGACCACGTCGGACAACCGACTCTCGCTGCTGACCGCGCGTTGCATTGGGGCGTGTGGCATCGCGCCGGCCGTGGTCTATGACGGCGCGGTCACTCCGCGCCAGACGCCCGCCAGCGCCGAGCAGCGGCTCGAACCCTGGATCGGCCATGATCATTGACGACCTCAACGAGATCGCCGAACAGGAACGCGCCGCTCGCAAGCCCTGTGCGATCCGCTGCTGCCTGGCGGCCGGATGCATGTCCTCCGACTCCAAAGCGATCAAAGCAGCGCTGGCGAAGGCCGTCCAGGATGCCGGGCTCGAGGGCCAAATCGAAATCCGCGGCGTCGGTTGTCTGCGGTTGTGCGGCCAGGGACCCCTGGTGCAGACCGACCCGGACGGGGCGCTTTACCAGAAGGTGACGGCGGCCGATGCCGACGCGCTGATTCGGACGCTGGGGAGTGGCGATGGGGGTCTGCAGCGCGTGGACCTGGCGCAGCCATTCTTCACCCGGCAATTGCCGATCGTGCTGGCCAACTGCGGCACGGTCGATCCTGAGCGCATCGAGTCCTACATCGCCGCCGACGGTTACCAGGCCCTGCACGAGGTCTTGCGCGAAAAAACGCCCAAAGAGGTGGTGGACGAGTTGATCCGGAGTGG
>JAGWYX010000814.1 GCA_018969165.1 Verrucomicrobiota bacterium | reverse complement strand
AGTGATCGTTTGGCTTTGACGTTGAAGTAGATGATAAATTCACGCTCCGATTCCTTCGCCCCGCCCGGAAACGGAGCCACAAACCGGACCCGGTCCAGCGCCCGCTGCACCGAACGGTCCATGACTGAGTTGCCCGAGCGCCGGGTGATCGTGGTGCGGTCCACGATCACATTGCCGTCGCGCGCGATGGTCACCAACGCCCGCACCGACAAGGATTCGTCCGTGACCTCGCCCGGCAAGATCCAGGCATCGTTATAAATGGTGTACACCACCTGCGCGTAATTGGCATAGGCCTCGCCACCCGGTCCCGGCACGTCCACGTGGACGCCGGGGGAGAGGTTCTTCCGCAGCCCGGTTAACAGGTTCGCAATCTCCTCCCGGCGCTGCTCCGCTCGGGCGGTCGCTTCCCGCGCTTCCCGCTCACGCGCCTGGCGCCAGGCCCGTTCGCGCGCCGCCGAGTCGTCGGCGCTCCGCGTCACCACATTATCGAGGTTCAAATCGCGTTTGGGTTTTTCCCGCTTTGGTTTGGACACCGGCACGGTGCCCTCCTGGCTGGGGGACAACTCAGCCCGTTCGATCGTGCGGGTCGGATGGTGCCGGGTCCGGGTCGGTCGGGCCGGCGGCTCCGGTTCGGGTGATGCGACAACGGGTTCCGGCCGCGGCCGCGGTCTCACCGGGGCCGGGGGCGTCGGGGCGGGATTTTCCCGCCGCACATTCGGCGAAGGGGGAAGCGGTTTGACATTAGGGTTGCCGCCGCCGGACAGCGCCTCATCCACCAGCTTGGACGGGATGACATCCAACAGGGGCGGCGCGTCGGAGGCGTTCCGCGACGTCACCAGTCCCGGCCCCACCAGCAGCACCACGACCAGCAGCAGGTGCAGCCCCGTCGAGGTCAGCAGACATTTCTTCTCGAGCCGACTCATCGCTTTTCCGGTTGCGTGGCAATGGACACCTTCGTAATGCCGTTGCGGGTGCACCGGTCGAAGAGGTCCGCCACATAACCAAATTGCTCCCGATAGTCAGCCCGGACCAGGACCACCAGGTTCGGGTTCGCCCGGTGCGCCGTGACCAGCGCACGTTCGATGCCGCTCAAGGTCAGGCGCTGGCCTTTGAGGACATAATACCCCTCGCGGCTGACTTCCACCACGCGGATGTCGTCCTTGGTGAGCGCCTTCTCCGGCCGCCCGCCCTTGGGCAGGTCCAGCTTGATGCTTTGCTCCAGCAACGGCGTGGTGATGACGAAGATGATCAGCAGGACAAACGCCAGGTCCAGCAAGGGCGTGATGTTGATATCGCTGAGCGTTACCAGCGCGTTGCGTTGGGAGAAACGGCGCATCCTATTCGGGCGGCGGAGGCGAGTATTCCGCCAGCATCACGATGATTCGATAAACAACGTACGCGGCCAGGATCGCGGTGACGACCTGGAGCAACGTGACCTTGCCCCGGCGCGCGCCCAGGGCACTCAGCCAGCGTCTCCAGGCCGTGCGGTGCAGGCGCTCGCCGCACTCGGCACAGCGCGAGGCAACCCGTTGATTGCGGCGACCGCAGTTCCGGCACGTGATGTAGAGCCGCGAGCCGCACTGCTCGCACGTCCGCTGCGCCGCCGGGTTCAGGTGGTGGCACTTGGCGCACACCACGTCCGACTGGCTCCGGCCCGGTTGGATCCCGGCCTTGGGATCAGGTTCCATCGTCGTCTTGCAAAAACTCGATCTCCATCTTGGAGGCCAGCTCCTGCGCGAAATTGTCCAGCTCGACCGTCAACACGCGCAGGTTGTGCACCAGCCAATTATAGCCGAACATCGAGGGAATGGCCACGAGCAATCCCGCCACGGTCGTGATCAGCGCCGCCGCCACCCCGGGCGCCATCGCCTCCAAGGTCGCGCGCCCCTGCATGCCCACGTAACTGAACGTGCTCATGACGCCCCAGACCGTTCCCAGCAATCCCAGAAACGGCGCCCCGCTCACCGCAATCGCCAGCAGGATCAGGCCCGATTCCAGTTTGACCGATTCCTGCGCCACCGCGCGCTCCAGCGCCCGCTTGACGTGTTCCATCGCCTTAAGCGAGATCGCTCCGGACCCCGCCTCGGCATGGGCGGCCTTCTGGCGGCCCGCCAATTCGGCGCAGCCCTCCTCATACACGGCGAATAGCGGACAGCCCTCGACCTTGACCCGACGTTCAAAAATCCCCAGCACCGACTTCTGCCCGCGAAATTCGAGGCTGAAGTACTGGTTGAACTTCTTGGCCCGCCGCATCTGCATCGCCTTGGAGGCCATCACCGACCATGCCACAATCGAGAACACCACCAGGATCATGATGATGACCTTGGCCACCGGCGTCGCCTGCTCCCAGACGTACTGCAGCTCAATCTGCGAGGTCGCAAAGATGTAAACCGGCACACTCATTCCAGCTCATTCGCGCAACGTTCTGGAGGGGATGATGTAGCTATCCTGACCGCGATGGTCAAAGACATTCGGCGCGGAAACGAGGCCATCCTTGACTGCCCGCCAGGCGCATGCTTTAAAACTGCGCGAAAGCCGCTCGCATGCGATTTCTAGCGAGGCGCGCCTCAGACCACATGCTCCGTCATTCAACATC
>JAGWYX010000020.1 GCA_018969165.1 Verrucomicrobiota bacterium | reverse complement strand
GTAAGTCATCAGGCCGTTACCTTCATATTCGACGTCGGTGGTCTGGGTGTAAACCGCGGCGCTCAGGCCGGGGTCCTCCCGGAGCGCATACACGCCGCGGAGCAGCCGGGCGTATTGGCGTCGCAACACCTCGACACTGGCCATGCCGCGATAGCCCCACGTCCGACCCGCCCAGGTATGGCCGTCCACCTTGTATCCCAGCCCGCCAAACTCGCCCAGCACCGCCGCCCGGTCCGGTTCCGGTTTCGGTGAGCCCGGCCCGGGGTAGCGGTGCATATCACGGACGTCGCCCACGCCACGATCCGCCCAGCCGCTGGCGTCATCCACCAGCCGCGTCGGGTCCAGTTCCTTGATCCAGTGCGTCAGCCGCGAGGTGTCATACTGGCCCCAGCCTTCGTTGAACAGGACCCACATCACAATGCTCGGGTGATTGTGACGGGCCTCGATCACGGCCTTGAGCTCGGTCTCGAATTCGTGGGCCGATTCGGGGGCGCGCGCGATGTCCGGATCCTTGCCGCCGATGAACCGGTCGCCGCTGGGCATGTCCTGCCAGACCAGGACGCCGAGCTTGTCGCACCAATAATACCAGCGCTCCGGCTCGACCTTGACATGCTTGCGGCACATGTTGAAACCCATCTTCTTCGTCGCCTCCAGGTCGTAGCGCAGCGCCGCATCGGTCGGCGCCGTGTAGAGGCCGTCCGGCCAGAAGCCCTGGTCCAGCGGCCCGAGCATGAAGTAGGGTTGGTTATTCAGGAAAATCCGGGTCACACCCCGCGCATCCTTGCCGAGCGCCACCTTGCGCATCCCAAAATAGCTGGCCACGGAATCCACGCGCTTGCCAGCTTCGTTCAGGGTGACTTCCAGGCCATAAAGGAACGGGTGCTCCGGCGACCAAAGCTTCGGGTCCTTCACGGGCAAAGTGAACCGCATCCCTGCGTTGCCGGACGCCGTGTAAACCCGCTTGCGGTCGTCGAGGATCGTCACGGTGACCGTGCGGGCCGGGTTGGCGCCGGTCACTACCGGAGCCACTGTTACCGTGCCCCGGTCGATGTCCGGCGTGGTGTTGACGGACTGGATATGCGCGGCCGGCACCGGCTCCAGCCAGACGGTTTGCCAGATGCCGCTGGTGGCTGTGTAGAAGATGCCCTGGTCGGGTTTGCGGACCTGCTTGCCACGCGGCTGCTGGCCCCCGTCCGTCGGGTCCCACACCGCCACAACGAGTTCGTTGGTCCCGCGCCGGTTCAATGCCTCGGTGATGTCGAACGTGAACGGATCATAGCCGCCACGGTGGGTGGCGAACCGGCTTCCGTTCACGAACACCACCGTCTCGAAATCCACCGCGCCGAAATGAAGCCATACCCGCTGGCCTGACCACCGCCGGGGCACCATGAACGCGCGGTGATACCAGAGCCGATCCTTCTCCGTGACGGTTCGCCGCACACCCGAGAGCGCCGACTCGACCGGGAAAGGCACGAGGATTTGGCCGTCGAACCGGGTCGGGGGCGCGGCCTCCCGGGTGGTGATGGCGAAATCCCAAAGGCCGTTCAGATTCTGCCATTCCTTGCGCACAAGTTGCGGGCGGGGATATTCCGGGTGCGCATTGGCGGGCGAGACATCCTTGGCCCACCGCGTTTGGAGCGGGCCCTGAGCCGGCCGCCAGGATGCATCCGTTCCCCACAGGCTCAGGCAGCCGGAGACAAGCAGGAACCCGAGCGGGTGCAACAAGTGTTTCATGGGCCGCAGTATCCAGTTTTTCGCGGGCGCGTGGAAGCGGATTCCGCGGCGGCGACCGCGCCGAACAACCCGCTCTTTGTGAGCGAAGCCGGACCGGGGGTTGGTCGAAGCCGGCGAGTCGCGCTTGCTTCGCCAGGGCCGTCTTGGCTACACCAGAGGGCGGGTGAACGCTCGCCCCGACCAACTGCGCGCCCTGCTGAAGCAATACTTCGGCTTCGCCTCGTTCCGTCCGTGGCAGGCAGACATCATTGGCGATACGTTGGCCGGCAAAGACGTGATTGCCGTGCTGCCAACTGGAGGTGGCAAGTCCCTTTGCTTTCAACTGCCGGCCCTGGCGCGGCCCGGGCTCACCGTGGTCGTCTCGCCCCTCATCGCGCTGATGAAAGACCAGGTGGACGGCCTGCGGGCGGCCGGGGTGGCGGCGACGTTCCTGAACTCGTCGCTGGCGCCGGCCGAGGCGCGACCGCGGTTGCGCGGCTTGCACCAGGGCGAGTTTCGGCTGCTTTATGTCGCGCCGGAACGCCTGATGCTGTCCGGTTTTCTCGAGGACTTGAAACGGTGGCGTACCAACCTCTTCGCCGTGGACGAGGCGCATTGCATCAGCGAGTGGGGGCACGATTTCCGCCCGGAATACCGCCAGCTCTCCGCCCTGCGGGGGCTCTTTCCCGAAGTGCCGATGATGGCCTTGACGGCCACCGCCACCGAGCGGGTCCGGCGCGACATCGTCGGGCAACTGCACCTGCGCGAACCGGCCTGCTACGTGGCCAGCTTCGATCGCCCCAACCTGACTTACCGCGTGTCGGCCAAGACCGGGGCCTATCGGCAGGTGCTCGACTTCCTGCGCGCCCGGCCGCGCGACAGCGGGATCATTTACTGCCAGGCGCGGCGAACCGCCGAACTCCTGGCCGGCAAACTCAGCGCCGACGGCGTGAGCGCCGCGCCTTATCACGCGGGATTGAACGCCCCCGAGCGCACGCGCAACCAGGAGGCCTTCCTGCGCGACGCGGTGCGCGTGGTCTGCGCCACCATCGCCTTCGGCATGGGCATCAACAAACCCAATGTCCGCTTTGTCATCCATTACGACCTGCCCAAAAACCTCGAAGGCTATTACCAGGAAACCGGCCGCGCCGGCCGCGACGGTTTGCCCAGCGATTGCCTGCTGCTCTTCAGCCCTGGCGACCGCGTCAAATACAGCCGTTTCCTCGACGAGAAACCCGACCCGCAGGAACGCGAGATCGCCCGGGCGCAACTCGAGCAGGTCATCCATTACGCGGAGACGGCCACCTGCCGGCGGGCGTTCCTGCTCGGCTATTTTGGCGAGAAGCTCGGCGCGCCCACCGCCGGCCCCCGCAACCCAGCCGCCCCTGCGGCGTCGAACACTTCCGGCGAGCCGAACGCTCCGGCCGAGCCGGTCAACTGCGGCGGCTGTGACAACTGCCTGACCCCGCGTCAGACTTGGGACGGCACCGTCGCCGCGCAGAAGTTCCTCTCCTGCGTGTATCGGATTCGGGAGAAAACGCGCTTCGGCGTCGGGATTCAGCATGTGGTCGAGATCCTCTGCGGCGCCGACACCGAGAAAATCCGCCGCTGGGGACACCACCGCCTCTCGACCTACGGCATCGGCCTCGAGCACAGCCGCGCCGAATGGTCGGCCATCGGGCGCGAGCTGGTGCGCCTGGAATTGCTCCGGCAGGACGCCGCCCGGTTCAACATCGTCGAGCTCACCGAGGCCGGTCGCGCGGCCCTCCGGCTCCGACAGAAAATCACCCTGACGCGCCCGGTGACGGCGCCGGGCCCGGAGAAGCGTCGGATCGGAGACATCGCCTGCGACGAGGCCCTCTTCGAGCGGCTGCGAGTGCTCCGCCGGCGCCTGGCCGACGAACGGGGCGTGCCGTCCTACATCGTTTTTTCCGACGTCTCCTTGCGGCAGATGGCGCGGTTCTATCCGCGGACCCCCGCGGAATTCTCGCGCATCAGCGGGGTCGGCGATGCCAAGCTGCGCGAGTTCGGCGCGGTGTTTCTCGACGAAATCGCCGCGCACCTGCGGACGCACCCGCGCCAAATTTTCGCCGCCGACTCATTCTCGGTGGTCGCCACCCCGCCTGGGCGAGTGCCGGAAGCCTGAAACCGCTCAAATCCGGAGCTTGCGCGGCCACTGCTGGTTGGCTTCCCAGTAAGTCCGCTTGAGCCGGATGGCCGGGTCGTCGGGCGCGGGTTGCACCCGGCCATCGGCGTCGATCGCGCGCGAAACCACCGCGTGCTCGCCCGGCGCGGGGCGCCGCCAGTCGAAGTCCCAGAACGTCCAGGCGTAGCGCGCGTGATTCCGCCGGTCGAGCCGGACCGGCGTCCAGGAGCCGTCGTCGATCTTGAGCTCGACGGTCTGGAGCGGCGTGCCGTCGGTCCAGGCGGCGCCGCTGAACCGCACCGTGCCGTCCTCGAGGCGCGCGGCGCGGGCGACGACCGATTTAACGTCGATCGGGCCGACGCTGGTCTCGCGCCAGATGGTCTGGCCGTCGCGTTCCTCGCCGCGAATCGTCACGTAATCGCGCGCCATGAACCGGTTCATGAACCGGCGATCGAGCAGCTCGATGCGCGTGAGCCATTTGACCCAGGCAATGCCGAACCACCCGGGCACCACCAGCCGCAGCGGCGCCCCGTGCGCGGCCGGCAACGGCTCGCCGTTCATCTCGTAGGCCAGGAGCACGTCCTCCCGCCGCGCGTCACCCAGCGCGAGGCTGCGGGCGAAATGCTGCGGGTAGTCCCGCTCACGGATCTTTTCCACTTTGTCGTCGGCGGCGAAAAACACCGCCTCGATGGCCCGTTCCAGCGGGCCGCACTCCGCCAGCAGCGAGGCCAGCGGCGTGCCGGTCCAGGTCACGTTGCCAATCGCCCCCATGAACCCCGGGTTGGACCCGTTGCCCGAGCATTCGAGCGTGGCGGTGACGTGTTTGCGCCGGCGCGCCTTGAGTTCGGCCAGGGTCCAGGCGCGCGGGCGCCGGACCAGCCCGGTCAGTTCGAGTTGCCAGCGGTCCAGATCGACCTTGGCGGGGCCGTAGTGGCTGACGGCGAAGACCTGGTCGTTGGGCGTGATCCAGCTCCTCAGCCGTTCCCACTTCAGCATGTGGCTGGCGGGCTGGGCGTCCAGAAACGGGATCAGCGCGGCGCCGGCCGCGGGGTCGGCGCCGCCGAACAGGGCGAGCGGGGGCCGGGCCAAGGCCAGGGCCGCCAGGGCGGCGCCGTGGCGGAGCATGGCGCGCCGGGTGATGCGAGTGGGCATGCCGGCAGGGTCGCCGGCCGGTATCAGTTTGTCAACAGTCCGGCATTAGAATCCTAGCGAGGCGCGCCTCAGACCGTGTTTTGATAACGGAGCGCGGCTGGGTCGAAGACCCGCCGCAGCGCGGCGGCTGAGTAAATCGCGCCCGAAACGCAAGGCGTGCTGCGGCTGGTCGAGGACGACCCAGCCGCGCTCCGCATTTATCAAACGCGCGTTCAGACCTCATTCCCGGTCGGTTGGGGTACGCGCGGTTTTTTTGTGCTTCCGGCATCTCCGCTGTGCGCCTGCCTGTCGGCAGACAGGCACCTCGGCGAGAGAGTCCTTGAGGAGCAGGACGACAGAAACGGCGAGGACGCCCCGCGAACTCGCGGGCGCGACGCCCGCGCGGCTCTGGAGGCGGACGGCCGCGCCCGGGCGGTGTTTCATTGAACCGGTCTTCGGCGTGTAGTAGCCTCCGGCCCCAGTGAACAAGATCGGGTCCATGGTGGCGGGGAGCGTCCTGCTCGCGTTGGCGGCGGCGACCGCCTGGCTGCTGACGCGCCCGGGCGGCGCGGCGCAGAGCGTCTCGGGCACCATCGAGACGGATGAATCGCACGTGGCCTCGCGGTACGGCGGCCGCGTCGAGAAACTCTTCGTCGAAGAAGGCGACCTGCTGCGCTCCGGCCAGGTGATTGTGCAGCTCGAGGCCAGCGAACTGCGGGCCCAGCGCGATTACGCCGCCGCCTTGTTGGCCGAGATGGAACACGGGCCGCGGCCGGAGGAGATTGCGGCGGCCAAGGGCGACTGGGAATCGCTGACGGCGCAGTTGGGCTTTGCGCGGATCGACGCCCGGCGGGCGCGGGCGTTGTACGAGCAAAAAGGCATTTCGGAGACCGACCGCGACCGGGCGGTCAGCCAGGCCGAGGCCCTGGCCAAGAGCGCCGCCGCCGCCAAGAGCCGCTACGACTTGCTGCTGGCCGGCACGCGCCCGGAGCGGATCGAGCAGGCGCGCGCGCAACTGGCCCAGATCCAGGCCCAACTGCGCGAGATGACCATCGTTGCCCCGACCAATTGCGTGCTGGAGGTGCTCAACGTGCGCGTCGGGGACGTGCTGGCTCCCAACCGGCAGGTCGCCACCCTCCTGTTGCCGCAGCACTACTGGGTCCGGGTCTATGTGCCCGAGACCTGGCTGGGGTATCTGCAGCTTGGCCAGGCGGTCACGGTCCGGGTCGATTCCTTTCCCGGCCAAACGTTCCCGGGGACGATCGAGCAAATCAATCGCGCCGCGGAGTTTACCCCGCGCAATGTCCAGACCGTGGAGGAGCGGATTCGCCAGGTGTTCGGCATCAAGGTGCGGCTGGACAACCGGTCCGGCCGATTGCGCCCCGGGATGTCCGCCGACGTGCAATTCCCGCGGGCGCCGGCCGCCCCGCAATAACCCGGCATGCCCCGCCCGCCCGCCATCGAGTGCGCGGACCTGACCAAACGTTTTGGCGGGTTCACCGCGGTGGACCACGTCAGCTTCACCATCGCCCAGGGCTCGATCTTCGGCTTTCTGGGCCCAAACGGATCGGGCAAATCGACGGTGATCCGGATGCTGTGCGGGATTCTCGAGCCGACCGAGGGCCGGGCGCGCATCGCCGGGCTGGACGTGGCCGAGGACACCGACGCGCTCAAGGGGACCATCGGCTACATGTCGCAGAAATTCTCGCTCTACGACGAGTTGACGGTGAGTGAGAATCTCAAGTTTTACGGCCGGCTCTACGGGCTGCGCCGGACCGCGTTGGCCCGGCGCCGGGACGAGTTGATCGCCCTGGCGCGGTTGGAACCTTACCTGGATCGGCGCGCGTCCTTGTTGTCGGGCGGTTGGCGGCAGCGGCTGGCCATGGCCTGCGCCCTCATGCACCAACCGACGGTGTTGTTCCTCGACGAGCCGACGGCCGGCATCGACCCGGTGGCGCGCCGCGAGTTGTGGGACTTGCTGTTCGAGTTCGCCGGCCGCGGCATGACCTTGTTCGTGACCACGCATTACATGGACGAAGCGGAGCGCTGCTCGCACGTCGGCTACATTTACATGTCGAAGCTGATTGTCTGCGGCGTGCCCGACGACCTGAAACAGCGGCCGGAGGTCAACCCCCCGGGCACCCGCCGGCTGGACGTGACCTGCGACCATGTCACGGTCGGCCTGCAATCGGTGCGGCAGTTGACCGGCGTCCTAAGCGCCACGGTCTTTGGTCAGTCGATGCACCTGCTGGTCGAAGCCGGGCTGGAAGAGTCGGCCCTGCGCGACCGGCTCACGGCCGTGGGCATTCACCAGGCCGATATCCGGCCGATTGCTCCGTCGCTGGAGGACGTCTTCGTGACGCTCACCGGGCGGCACACCAACGGAGGCCAGGTGTGAACGGTTTGTTCCGCGGCTTCTACGCCATTCTTTACAAGGAGTTCATCGTCGTGCTGCGGGACCGCGCGACGCTGTTCTTCATGTTTTTCCCGCCCTTGCTGCAGATCATCGCCTTCGGGTTCGCGCTGGATAACGACGTCAAACACATGGCCATGGTGGTCCTGGACGAGGATCACACCGTCGAAAGCCGCCAACTGATCGACGATTTTGTCAACACGCAGACCTTTCGGGTCGTCGGCGAGGTGGGCAGCGTCCAGGAGATGGCGGTGGCGATCCGCCGGCGCCAGGCCTACGTGGGGCTGCAAATCCCGCCCGACTTCAGCCGCCGGCGCCGGGACGGGCAGACGGCGCGCTTGCAGGTGCTGGTGGACGGCTCCAGCTCGACCATCGCCCTCCAGGCCCTGAACACCGCCCTGGGCATCGGGTTCCGCGAGTCGGCGACCCTCCTGCTGACCGAAGCCGGGCGGGACAACCTCCCGATCGAGGTCCGGCCGCAGGTCCTCTATAACCCGGCGATGCTCAGCCCGAACTTTTTCGTGCCGGGGGTGATCGGGGTGGCGTTGCAGATCGCCACGGTGTTTTCGACGGCGATGTCGCTGGCGCGCGAGAAGGAGCGCGGCACGATCGAGCAGTTGCTGGTCAGCCCGCTGTCGCGCTGGGGCCTGATGCTGGGCAAGCTGGTCCCCTACCTGGTGATCGGCATGATCATGGCCATGTCGCTGTTCGCGATCCTGCGCTGGGTGTTCTTCGTCCACATCGTGGGCAGCGTGGCGGCGCTCCTGGTGGCCAGCCTGCTTTACCTCTTCACCCTGCTGAGCCTGGGCTTGCTGGTGTCGATCAAGGCCGAGAATCACATGCAGGCCTTCCAGATGGCGATGGTGGTCCTGATGCCCTCGATCTTTTTCTCCGGGTTCATTTTTCCGCGCGAGACCATGCCGTGGATTTTTTACGCGATCAGCACCCTCTTGCCGGCGACCTATTACATCGAGCTGATGCGGGCGATCATTCTCCGCGGGGCCAGCCTCCACGATTTCGCCTTTCACCTCGGCGTCCTGGCGGTCATGGGCCTGGTCCTGTTCTCCCTCTGCGCGCTGCTGTTCCGCAAGCGCATCACCTGAAAAACATTTTCGGCGTTGACGCGCCCGGACCGCGCCTGCATTTTGCTGAGCATGCAAGCAATGTTACGCGCCGGCCTGGCCACCGCGTTGGCAGGCTACGCGGCGGCCGCGCTGGCGGCGGATGCCGCCCAGTCCCTCTTCAATGGCAAGGATCTCGCCGGCTGGCGGACGGTCGGCGGCCGTGGCACCAACCAATGGCAGGTCGGCCACGCCACCCTGGACCCGGCCAATCCGCGCCGACTGGAGGTGACCGGCCCGGGCGAGGAACTCATCAGCCCCGCGCGCGGCGCCAACCTGGTCACCGACGCCAGCTTCGGTGACTGCCGGCTCGAGGTCGAGTTCATGGTCTCCAAGGGGTCCAACTCCGGCGTCAAGATGATGCGCATTTACGAAATCCAGATTCTCGACAGTTACGGCAAGGCCCAGGTCG
This sequence comes from Verrucomicrobiota bacterium, assembly GCA_018969165.1. Lineage (GTDB taxonomy): Bacteria > Verrucomicrobiota > Verrucomicrobiia > Limisphaerales > JAGWYX01 > JAGWYX01. The sequence continues at coordinate 4,756 of JAGWYX010000020.1, read as the reverse complement.
GCATCCAGGACTGCGGGGCCGTTTACGACGAGCACGCGCCGTTGGTCAACGCCTGCAAGCCGCCCGGGGAATGGCAGAGCCTGGTCATCGATTTCCGCGCGCCGCGCTTCGACGCTGCCGGGACCAAGATCGCCAACGCCAAATTCGTCAAGGTGCTCCTCAATGGCCAGGTGGTGCAGGAGAACGTCGAGATCGCGCACGGCACCAACGTGAGCCGGCACGCGCCCGAACATCCGACCGGCCAGGTCTATCTCCAAGGCGACCACGGCCCGGTCGCCTTCCGCAACCTCCGCCTCACCCCGCTGAACTGAAAGGAACCCATCGTGAATGCCTCCGTGAACTCCCGTGTGACCCGCCGCCGGTTTCTCCGACGCGCCGCCCTCTCGGCCGGCGCCCTGGCCGCCGCGCGCGCCTGGCCCGGGCCGAACCTCCTGGCCGCCGTCGGCGCCAATGGCAAATTGAACTGCGTGCAGATCGGCTGCGGGGGCCGCGGGCTCTCGGCGCACATCCCGCAGGTGGTCGGCCAGCACCACCAGAATCTCTACGCCATCGTGGACCCGGACGAGCGCCGGCTGGCGGCGACCAAGAAATGGTTGCAGAACCGCAACCTCGACCCCGACCGGGTCCAGGCCTTCACCGATTACCGCGAGATGTTCGACAAGGTGGGCCAGCAGATCGATGCCGTCTTTGTCGCCGCACCCAATCATCATCACGCGCTGGCCTCGCTGATCGCGATGGAGCTGGGCAAGAACGTCTATTGTGAAAAGCCGGTCTGCCACGATGTCCGGGAGGCGCGCCAGTTGCGCGCCATGGCCCACCGTTCCCCGGTCGCCACCCAAATGGGCAACCAGGGCCATTGCATGGAGGGCTACATCCGCCTGTGCGAATATATCTGGGCCGGCACCATCGGCCAGGTCACCGAGACCCATAGCTGGACCGATCGGGCCAACGGCGGCATCGGCCCGCGTCCGCCCTCGCAGCCGCCGCCCCCCGGCCTGCACTGGGAACCGTGGATCGGCCCGGCCCCCTACCGCGCTTACCATGCCGACCTGCATCCGCACGAATGGCACGGCTGGTACGACTTCGGCAACGGCTCGATCGGCAACATGGGCTGCCACGTGCTCGATGGCGTCTTCTGGGCGCTGAAGGTCGGCGATCCCACCGCCATCCAGGCCGAATACATCCGCGGCGGCAGCGACGAACGTTACCCGCTGGGCAGCACCATCCGGTGGGATGTCCCGGCGCGCGAGGGCATGCCGCCCCTCAAGGTGCACTGGTACGAAGGCCTGAACCGGACCGCCACCGGCGGCGCCGTCGGCACGTTGCACGCCGCCCGCGGCAAGGACCGCAACCTCCCGGCGTTGCTGCTCGAGCTGCGCGAAAAATACCCGGATGAAGACCTCGACAAGCCCGATAGCGGCACGCTCTACGTCGGCGACAAGGGGGTCATTTACACCGAGACTTACGGCGGCCGGATGCACATCGTCCCCTACGACAAGATGCAGGAGACGCCCCCGCCGCCCAAGACCCTGCCCCGGCCCAAGGACATCTTCACCGACTTCATCGCGGCCTGCCTGGCGGGACGAACCCAAACGGCCGCCAGCTTCGAATACGGGACGCGCCTGACCGAGTTCGCCATCCTGGGCAACCTGGCCCAGCACGTGGGCGAAGGCAAACCGCTCGAGTGGGACGGCCCCAACCTGCGGGTCGCCAACCATCCCGAACTGGACGAGTGGATTCGCCGTCCTTATCGCCAAGGCTGGCATCCCTGGTGAGCGCCTCCACGCCTACGGGCCGGGCCGACGCGCGCGTTGAACCGGGGCCGCGCCGTGGCTCCACCGACCGGCCCGATCAGCCCTGCCTGCGCGTCGGTCGCGCGGGGCGGGGGCTGAATGGACTGGGGGCCAGTTTGACTTGCGGAAAAGGAGGCGCGGCTTTGGCTCGCGCCGCGGTTGCTGGCGCTTCCCCCGTGGCCAGGGCCATGAACTCGACTTGGCTGCGCCGCGGCTTCGCGCCGCTTTCGGGCTCGACGCGGTGATAAGAGCCGTCGGGCTGCAGGCCGCTGGCCTTGGTGTTATCCGCCAGGCTGACGGCGAGGATTTCGCTGCTCAGACGCTCGCGCAGGTTGCCATCCTCGATGGGAAACACGACCTCGATCCGCCGCTGGAGATTGCGCGGCATCCAGTCCGCGCTCCCGACGAGGACCTCCGGCTGGCAGGCGTTTTCGAAGTAAAACACCCGCGTGTGCTCCAGAAATCGGTCCACCACGCTGCGGACCGTGATGTGGTCGCTGATCCCTTTCAGGCCGGGGCGCAGGCAGCAGATGCCACGAACGATCAGGTCAATTTTCACCCCGGCCTGGGAGGCGCGATAGAGGGCCTCGATGATTGGGCGGTCCACCAAGGCGTTGAGTTTGGCCACCAATCGTGCCGGCAGCCCGCGCTCGGCATGCCCGGCTTCGCGCCGGATCAGCTCCAGCAAACGCGGGCGCAAGTCGAACGGCGCGACCAGGAATTTGCGCATCGGCTGGAACTGGCAAATCCCCGTCAGCAAATTGAACAGATTCGTGGCGTCCTCGCCAAACTCGGTCCGGCACGTCAGCAGGCCCAAGTCGGTGTAAATCCGGGCGGTGGTCGGGTTGTAGTTGCCGGTGCCCAGGTGGACGTAGCGGCGGATGCCGCCGCGCTCCTGCCGCACCACCAGGCAGAGCTTGGCGTGAATCTTGTAGCCTACCAGGCCATAGACCACGTGCACGCCGGCCTCCTCCAACCGCTGCGCCCACTGGATGTTGCTGGCCTCGTCGAACCGCGCGCGCAGCTCGACGACCGCGGTGACCTGTTTGCCATTCTTGACCGCGTCCATCAGCGCCCCGACGATCCGCGGGTCGCCGCCGGTGCGATAGAGGGTCTGCTTGATGGCCAGCACCTGCGGGTCGCGGGCGGCTTGCTCGAGAAAATCGGCCACGCTGCTGAAGTTCTCGTAGGGATGATGCAGCAGGATGTCCCGCTCGCGGATGGCGGCGAACAGGTCGGTCTGGCCGCGCAGCACGCCCGCCACCGGGGCCACATATGGCGGCTCCCGCAACTCCGGCGAGTGGTCGCCCTCGCAGACGGCCATCAGCCGCGTCGGGTTCAGCGGCCCATCGATCAGGTAGAGGTCGTCTTCGGTCAGCCGCAGCGTGCCCAGCAGCGCCTTGACAATCTCCGGCCGGCAGCCGTGCTCGACCTCCAGGCGGACGGCGTCGCCCTTGCGGCGGTTGTGCAGCTCGTTCTCGACGGCCTGGAGCAGGTTCTCGGTCTCCTCCTCGTCGATGTAAAGCTCGCTGTTGCGCGTGACCCGGAAATGCCAGTAACCCAGGATGCGCGTGCCGGGAAACAAGTCGGCCAGGAAATGGCCGATCAACCGGCCCAGGAACACGTAGTCCTGACTGGAATCGTCGCGCGGCAGTTTGACCAGGCGCGGCAGGACCCGCGGGACCTGCACCACCGCCAGGTGCCGGAGGGTCTCGCGGCCGCGCCGCTGCTCGACCTGGACGATCATGTTCAGGGATTTGTTCAGTAATTGGGGAAAGGGATGCGCCGGGTCAATCGCCAGCGGGGTCAGGACCGGGCGGACCTGCTCGCGGTAATAGCCCTCCAGCCAGGCGCCGTCGGCCGCGTTGCAGCCGGTGATCTCCAGGAAGCGAATCCCATTCCGCGCCAGCGCCGGTTGCAGCTCGCGGCGCCAACGGTCGTACTGGACGTCCACCATCCGCCGGACCCGGTTGCGGATGGCGCGGAACGTCTCGCTGGCGGTCAAGCCATCCAGACCGCGCTCGACGACAGCGCTCTCGACCTGTTGCTTCAGACCGGCGACGCGGACCTCGAAGAACTCGTCCAGGTTGGAACTGGCGATGGCGAAGAACTTCACCCGCTCCAGCAGCGGCGTCGCCGGATCGAGCGCCTCGTCCAGCACGCGCTGGTTGAACTCCAGCCAGCTCAACTCACGATTGAGGAAGTGCGCCGGACCGAACGTTGTGACTGGCTGCGTCATCGCCACGGGACCGCCCAGTTTAGTGCCAAATACCCGAAAGGCGAGTAACAATTAGGTGACGAAGGACGCGCCGGACGGACGGCCCCCGCGCTACGGCGGCTCCCGCCCCGGCTCGTACCAATCCCCGCGCAGCCAGTCGGCGATCAGGCCGATCGCCTGCGCGTCCAGCACGCGGTCGTCCCCGAAGGCGGGCATGCGGTCGTTGCGTCGGCCGTAGAAACGCGCGTGCCGCGGATTGGTGACCAGGGCGATGATCCACGCGCGCGACCCGTAACCGGTCAGGTCCGGGGCGGTGGCGTCCGGATCGGGTTTTTGATACGGGTGACATTCGGTGCAGCGCACCACGCCGTTGGTGAGCAACGCGCGGCCCGCGGCAATCGCGGCGGCGTCCCGCAGATCCGCCAAACGCTGGGAGCGCAAGCCCGCCTCGGCCGAGAGGGCCAGCGCGACCTGGCGGAGTTGCTCCCGTTGCGCGGCGTCGAATCCAGCTACGTCCCTGGCCAAAAACCTCGCCATTTTGCCGTCCCTGAATTTCGTGCCGCCGAAGTAGTGGACGGTGCGGATTGCCGCCGGGTCGAGCAGGCCCACCAGCCATTGGCGGCCGCCAAACCCCTGCAGGTCGGCGGCCGTCTCGGGGTCCTTGACCGGCCGGCCCGTGCCGTCCAATCCGCCGAAACGATGGCAAGTGGCGCAGTTCCGCGCGAATAATTTCGGGCCGCGCGTC
>JAGWYX010000019.1 GCA_018969165.1 Verrucomicrobiota bacterium | reverse complement strand
TTGATTTTTGAAACTTGATGTCATCAAGTCAAGTATTCCCGTCCCAGCCGCCCGCTGTGATTTGCTCCCCAAGGACTCTGTCAGCGAGGCGCGCACAGAGCCGAGAGAGGCAGTCGAGCAAAACCGGGAATACTCGGACGGAGCCCGCTGGAGGTCTGAGGCACGCCTCGCTAGGACATTTGATGGCGGTGTGGCCGACGGGAGGCAGGGAAAAACGGCCAACAGGCGGTTCGGCACGCCGGGTGCTTGTCCAGGGGCGGCCAAGCAACGGCTCACGAGATTGAACGCCGAGTCGCCAATTGAGCGGCAGATACTGGACTATCTGGCAGCGAATCCGGCAGCCCGGGACACACTGCGGGGGATCGCGGAGTGGTGGGTCCTGAAGCAGCGGATCAGCGAAGCCACGCCGACCATCCTGGCCGCGGTGGCGAGCCTGGTGGCCCAGGGCAAGCTGAGTGCGCGGTCCGGCCCGGACGGGCAGGTCTATTTTGGTTCGCCGACGGGGGGGCGGAGGACTGCCGGAAGCGCGCAGCCGCCCGAACGAAGCAGCGGCGGCTCGGGGATTGGTGAGGCAGCCACAAATGGTTCGTCCGATGAAAGCAGAACAAACAAGCGTCATTGAGAGGAAGGAAAACGTATGCCTGTAACGGTCAGCTACCCCGGCGTCTATATCGAGGAAATCCCGAGCGCCGTTCACACCATCACCGGCGTGGCGACATCCATCGCCGCCTTCATCGGCTGGGCGCCCAAGGGCCCTACGGATCAGGCCGCGCTGGTGCAGAGTTGGACCGAGTTCCAAAACCAATTCGGCGGCTTGGATTCACGCAGCTATCTGGGGTATGCCGTGAACCAGTTCTTTGCCAACGGCGGGCAACAGGCCTACATCGTTCGGATCGTCTGGGATGGGACCTTGACGGCGGCGAGCGGGACGCCGACGGCGGCCGCGACCGCGGCCGGCACCGTGGGGGGGACGCTGTCCCTGTTCGCCCGGAATCCCGGACTCTGGGGGGGCAACCTCCAGGTCGTGGCGACGTTGCAGACCGGCAATCCCAGCCGCTTCAGTTTGCAGGTCCAGGACAAGACCACCGGACAAGTCCTGGAGAATTTTTCGAACCTCTCGACCACCTCGACCGACCCGCAATACGTCGTCACGGTGATCGACAACGATTCGGCGTACATCACCTTCATCAACCCCGCTTCGGGGACGTTCACGGCGCCGAGCGGAACGCCGACGGCGGCGACGGTGGCGTTGAGCGGCGGCGCGGACGGCTCGACGCTCACGCCCGGTGACCAGAATTTCGAGGTGGCACTGGGCTCCGATCCGACCGCCAGCAACGACTACGGTCTGCACCTGTTGGATCGGGTGGACCTTTTCAACCTGCTGTGCGTGCCGGGGGAAACCGATGCGCCCACCCTGCAGCATCTGCAGACTTACTGCCGCAGCAAACGCGCCTTCAGCATCGTGGACTGCCCGCGGACGGCCACGATCGCCGGGCTCACCGGCACCGGTCCGGTCGGCACGGGCTCGGGGAGCCTGACCGGCGACGACGCGATCAACTCGGCCTACTATTTTCCATGGGTCCAGGCCCCGGACCCGTTGTTTGGGAACCGGCCGACGCTGTTCCCGCCGTGCGGTTTTGTGGCTGGGATATACGCCCGCACCGATAGCGAGCGTGGCGTGTGGAAGGCCCCGGCGGGCATCGACGCGAGCCTGTCCGGCCTCAACGGGCTCCAATACACCCTGACCGATCCGGAGAACGGCAATCTCAATGTGCAGGCGGTGAACTGCCTGCGCCAGTTCAAGGTGTATGGTGATGTGGTCTGGGGGGCGCGCACGTTGCGCGGCAACGACCAGGTCGGGTCGGAGTGGAAATACGTTCCCATCCGCCGCCTGGCGCTGTTCCTGGAATCCAGCCTCTACGCGGGCACGCAATGGGTGGTGTTCGAGCCCAACGACGAGCCGCTTTGGAGCCAAATCCGGCTCAACGTCGGCGCGTTCATGCAGAGCCTGTTCCTCCAAGGGGCCTTCCAGGGGACCACGCCGCAGCAGGCCTACTTCGTCAAATGTGATGCGGAGGTCAATCCCCAGTCGAGTATCGACCGGGGCATCGTCAACATCCTGGTCGGCTTTGCCCCGCTGTTTCCCGCGGAGTTCGTCGTGATCCAAATCCAACAGATGGCCGGCCAGGCGCAGGCTTAAGGAGAAATTGCTATGGCATCATTCCCAGTTAATCCAACCCGTCTGGACCCTTACAAGAACTTCAAGTTCCGCCTCAAATGGGACGGCAAGTACGTGGCGGGCGTCAGCAAGGTGAGCAGCTTGAAGCGCACGACCGAGGTCGTCGAGCACCGGGAAGGCGGCGACCCCTCGACGTCGCGCAAGTCACCCGGGCGAAACAAATTCGAGGCGATCACGCTCGAGCGCGGCCTGACCCAGGACCTAAATTTCCACGACTGGGCCGGGCGGGTTTGGAATTTCGGGGCCGCGCTTGGCTCGGAAGTGTCGCTGGCGAACTTTCGCAAGAACCTTTACCTGGAGTTTTACAACGAGGCCGGCCAGTTGGTGATGGCCTACAAGATCTACCGTTGCTGGGTGTCGGAATATCAGGCCCTGCCGGATCTGGATGCCAACGCCAACGCCATCGCCATCGAGCACCTCAAGCTGGAGAACGAAGGCTGGGAGCGCGACACCAGCGTGACCGAACCCGTCGAGCCATCCCTGGGCACGGTGGCGGCTTAAAATGCGGACGCTTGGCGATGCGGAGTTGCTCTGCTTGTGGGAGCGCGGCGCCGGCCGGCGCCCGTGGGAACAAGCGCTGCTGGCGTTGGCGACGGCCGTGCCGGAAGAGTCGTGCGAGAGCCTGGCGGCCTGGCCCGTGGGCCGGCGCAATCAGGCATTGGCCCGGCTGCGCTGCCGCTGTTTCGGGCGGCGATTGCGCGCCTGGCTGGCCTGCACGGCGTGCGGTGAAAGACTCGAGTTCGAGATGGATGCCCAGCGGCTGGCGGGCGAGGACACCCGCGCGGTAAACGGGGCGGAAGAGGCGGTGAACATCAACGGCCGCAGGTTTCGGCTCCCCACGAGCCAGGATTTGGCGCGCGCCGCGGCCGAATCCGATCCGGAGACCGGCGCCCGGCGGATTGCGGAGGGTTGCCTTTTGGAAACCGGGTCCCGGATCGAGTGGTCCGCGGAGGAACTCGCCGCAATTGGCCAGCAATTGGCCGTGGCCGATCCACATGCCGAGACCGGCCTGACGTTTCAATGTCCCGCTTGCGGCCGGACTTGGGAGGAAGCTCTCGACATCGTTGGGTTCTTCTGGACCGAACTCGAAGCCCGAATCCGGCAACTGCTTTTCGCTGTACACACCTTGGCCTCGGTTTACGGCTGGTCGGAAACGGACATCCTGGGCCTGAGCGACCGCCGCCGGGCCGCGTACCTGGAGCTGGCGCAAGCGTGAGCCATTTTCTGCAACGCCTGGCCGCCAGCGCCCTCAAGACGCCGGGGAACATCCATCCGCTCGTGGAACCGGTGTTTGCGGCTCCGAATCCTCGGGCGGATGCCGAGGTGCCGCCGCTCGAGGAGACGGTTGTCGCCGACGCGGATCCAGTTTGGCGGAGCCCGTCTGCGGCAGGCGCGAGGTCTCGCACCGGCGCACCGGAATCGCCTGAAGCAGGCAACCCCTCGAGACCAGTGCGAGCCGATCCGCTGTCCGCGACCAGTTCGCGAAATTTTTTGGAACCGCCGCTGGCGACGCAGGAACCGCCACCGGTCTCCGGCGCCGTTCCAGGCGCGACCGCATTCGAAGATCACGCCGAGGGCCCGGCTCCGGCGGGGGAGATGGACGCCTCTCGTGGCGTGCTGGTCTCCCGGCAAGCCGCCGGGGCAGAGGTCAGGCGAACCAGGCGCGAACCAGGAACCGATCCGGTGGTTCCCGCGCCGCGCTTGAAGCCAGATCCCGGGACCAGCTCGCATCCTCCAGGTCGGCCGGTGCCGGTACGACCGGAGATCGAACCGAGTCGGGACAGTGGCTCCGGACGCCACGAGAACCCCCGGGGTGAACCGGACGAGATCCAGATTCACATCGGGCGCATTGAAGTGGCCGCCGCCCAATTGGCCGGATCAAACACGGCGGCACCCAGGCCGCGGCGTCAGGCTCCATCGCTGGACGACTATTTGCGGCGCCGGGACAGGAGGTCACCGTGAGCACGGCCCTGGGAATCTCCGCCGTGACGGCGGTGCTGGAGAATTTGCTGAACAGCGTCTATGTCGGCGCCGGTCTGGGAAGCGTGGACGTATCGGCGGTCGCCCCGGACATCGTCCAGAGCAGCGTTGGCACTGGATCGACGACCCACCTCCAGGTCAATTTGTTCCTGCACCAGGTCACGCCCAATGCGGCGTGGCGCAATGAAGGCTTGCCAGCCCAGGGCGCCGATGGCCGGACGCGGCTGACCAACCCGCCGCTGGCGCTGGATCTCCATTACCTGCTCACCGCTTACGCGTCCGCCGATTGCGAGGCCGAGGCGCTGCTAGGTTTCGCCGTTCAATTCATGCACGAAAACCCGGTGCTGGCCCGCAGTGACATTCAGGCCAACCTGGCCAGCCTGCCGTCCAATCCTCCCCTGGCGGCGCTGCTGGGTTCGTCAGGCCTGGCCGACCAGATCGAGTCGATCAAGCTCACGCCGTCGGTCCTCGGGCGTGAGGAAATGGCCTGGCTCTGGACCGCATTGAAGGCCGACTACCGTCTCACCTTCCCGTTTCAGGCTTCGGTGGTTTTGATTCAGGCCCAGCGCCCGGCTCAGGCGGCCCTGCCGGTGGCTTCGCGAAATGTCTCGGCCCAGGCGGGCTTGTTGCCCGCAATTACGTCGATCACCCAGCCTGCCGGCCAGGCCGCGGCCGCCGTGGGCGACACCGTGACCGTCAATGGCAACCGCCTCGACAGCGCCGTCAACCTACGGCTGTCCAGCGCCCATCTCGGCATCCAATCAGGTCCGGTTGCGCTCACCAAGACTGAGAGCAACCGGGTCCGGTTCGTGATGCCAGACCTGCCGGTCGGAGTTTACCTCCTGTCCGTGCTGGTGCAGCCCGCCGGGCTGTCGAGTCCGGTCAGCACCAACAGCCTGCCCTTGGCCGTGGCGGCCCGCATCACCGGCGGCCTGCCGGTGAACGTGGCCGGGCCAAGTTTCACCCTGAACCCGACCTGCGCGCCCGCGGTGCGGTCCACCCAGCAGGTCTCGCTGGTGCTGGGCCGCCTCGAGGTGGTCGCCGACCCCTTCAGCGGATCCACGACCGCTCCGATTTTCAATTTCACGGGCGTTACGGCGGGAGCGTATCTGGTCCGGTTGAGAGTGGACGGGATCGACAGTCCACTGACGTACGCCCCGCCGCCCGGGGGGCCGGTGATCCAGGTAACGTGATGAGCCAAAGCACTACCAATCTATCCTGGACCGAGGCCAACCAGGCCTTCCTGGTGGCTGAATTCGCCCGCCTCAAATCCTACTTGGAATCCAGGCGGGCGACGCGAGACACAGGTCCGGAATCTTCGGTCCCGGCGCCCCCACCGATCCCGCCGCCCGCCCCCAGCCCACCCGCCGCGATTGATTGGGTGTCGGACGTTTTCGGGTTGAGCCCCTTCGAGCGGGATTTGCTGCTGCTGTGCGCCGGCGTGGAAATGGACGCGCGGCTCGCTGCGGCGTGCGCGGAGGCGCAGGGCCAGTTCCAGCGCGCGTGCGTCACCTTCGGCTTGGCGCTGGCCGCCCTGCCCGAAGCGCATTGGAGCGCGCTGGCCCCGACCCGCGCCCTCCGCCGGTTTCGGTTGCTCGAATTGCAAGCGGGGCACGGTCTGAGCGCCGCGCCCCTGCGCATCGACGAACGCATCCTCCACCTCTTGGCGGGAATCAACCTGCTGGATCCGCGCCTGGCGGGGCGGCTCCAGTTCAGCCCCGGGCCGGAGTGGTTGGCCGAGCAGCACCAGGGGGCGGCTGACCGAATGGCTCGGATGCTCCAGGACCAGCACGACCCGCCACCGGTGGTCCAGCTCTGCGGCGACGATGCGCCTGGACAGGAGGACGTGGCCGCGTTCGTGGCCCAGCAAAGCGGCAGGCAATTGTTCATTCTGCGCGCGGAGGCGGTTCCCGCGGCGGGGCCCGACCTCGAGGAGTTGGAGCTTCTCTGGCGGCGGGAGGCGCTCCTGCTCCCGGGGGCGCTGGTGATCCAGTGCGGTTCGGAACCGCTCAGTCCCTCGGTCCGGCACCTGGCGGAACGGTTGCCGGGGCTGTTGTTCCTGGCCAGCCGCGAGCCCAGCCGGCTGGAGCGCGCCTGCATTCGCGTCGATGTCAACAAACCGCCGCCGCCGGAACAGAAAGTTCTGTGGCAAAAAGTCCTCGGCCCGACCGCCGCCGGCCTGAACGGCGCGCTGGATGCCGTAGCGGCGCAGTTCCGGCTCAGCGCGCGGACCATCGTTGCGACCGGCCGGCTGCTTGACGACACCGGCGGCGCGGTCGTGCCGCCGGCGTTATGGGAGGCGTGCCGGGCCTGGTCGCGACCGCGGTTGTCCGACCTGGCCCAGCGAATCGCGCCATCGGCCGGGTGGGACGATTTAGTTCTGCCGGAGTCTCAGAAGCAGGCCCTGCGCCTGATCGCCTCGCAGGTGCGTCACCGGATGAAGGTGTACGAAACGTGGGGTTTTGCCGCCCGCGGACCTCGCGGGCTGGGTGTGAGCGCGCTGTTTACCGGCGAAAGCGGCACCGGCAAGACCATGGCCGCCGAAGTGCTGGCGGGCGACCTGGGGTTGGACCTTTATCGCATCGACCTGTCCTCGGTCGTCAGCAAGTACATCGGCGAAACCGAGAAGAACCTGAAACAGGTTTTCGACGCGGCGGAAGAAGGCGGCGCGCTGCTGCTATTTGACGAGGCCGACGCGCTGTTTGGCAAGCGCAGCGACGTGAAGGACAGCCACGACCGCTACGCGAACATCGAGGTCAGCTACCTCCTGCAACGCATGGAGGCTTACCAGGGTCTGGCGATTCTTACCACCAATCTGAAGTCCGCCATGGACCGGGCCTTCCAGCGGCGGCTCCGGTTTGCCGTCAACTTCCCCTTCCCGGACGCCGGCCAGCGCGAAGCCATCTGGAGGCGGATATTCCCGGCCCAAACGCCGACGCGCGATCTGAATTATACCCGTTTGGCGCAGCTCAACGTCGCCGGCGGCAATATTCGCAACATCGCCCTGAATGCGGCGTTTCTGGCGGCCGAAGATGGCGACGAAACAGCGGTCCGGATGGCGCACGTGGCGCGGGCGGCCCGGCTCGAAGCCGAAAAGGTCGAACGCCCACTCGCCGAGGCCGAGACCAGGGGTTGGGTATGAGCCGCATCCACGTCCACATCGACCGGTTGGTCCTGCCAGGCCCGCTGGCCCGGGACCAAGCCGCCTTCGTTGCCGGGTTGGAGACTGAATTGTCCCGGGTGCTGTCCGATCCGACGCTACGCGCGCAATGGGCCAAGTCGCGTCGTTTGCCGGTCCTGCGACTGGGATTGGCGCACCTGGGACCGGGCGCGTCCGGCAGTCGCCAGTTTGGCCAGGCGCTCGCCCGCGGGATCAGGAAAGGCCTGAGGCGATGAGCTGCGCCGTGCTGAGTCGGACCCGCGCGACCCCGAATGCCAAGGGCCGCGCCAAGGCTGCCGCCGAAGGGCTGCGGGTAAACCAGCCTAACGACGCCTGGGAACAGGAAGCCGACCGCCTCGCCGAGGCGATCAGCGCCGGGATCGTCGGCCGACACGACCTGCCGCCGGTTCACCCCACCGGGGAGACCGCGGTGCAGCGCCAGTGCGCCTGCGGCGGCTCGGGCAAATGCGGGGCATGCGACGAGGAGGAACAGTGGACCGTCCGCCGCAAAGCCGCGGGTCATTCCACACCCGGCACGGCGCCCCCGATCGTCCACGAAGTCCTGGGCACTCCCGGCCGGCCACTCGACTGGAACACGCGGAGCTTCTTCGAGTCGCGCCTGCGCCACAGCTTCGCCCAGGTGCGCATCCACACGGACGGGCACGCCGCCGCGTCCGCTCGGGCCGTGGACGCGCTCGCTTACACCGTCGGCAACCACGTCGTTTTCGGAACCGGCCGATACGACCCGTCCAGCGCGAAAGGGCGCAAGCTCCTGGCGCATGAGCTGGCGCATGCGATGCAGCAGTCGGCCGGCTCCAAACGCCTCGGCCTCCAGCGCGCCCCAACGGCCGGCTGGACCGGCAGCGCGCCGCACAGCCTTAACCAGGCTGAAACTGCCGTCGGGAAGATCCGGCGCATTCCGATCGAGGGCCTCACAGAGGGCAATCAGCAAAACTCCCCCGGCTCCGCCGAATCCGCCGTCGGCCGGGCAATTGTTCTCCTGCACCAGGACTTCGACGCGAGCAAGCCGGCCGATGTCATGTTCTTCTTTCATGGCCACAACGAGGGTTTCCGGATGGGGACGCTGGGTAATCGCGACCGGGATGTGGATCGGCTCGAGCAGCAGATGGAGGCCGCGGGCAATCAGCAACTGATCGGCATCCTGCCGCAGGGGACGGCCGATTCCGGGTTCGGCGGCCTGCCGCCCGGCACCACGGGGACCAGTTGCAACGGGGCTGCGCTGAACAAGGCCTTCAACACCGACGCCTACCTCACCGAGGTCTTCAACACCCTCGTGGGGTTGAAGGTCTGGAACGCCAGCCCGGCGGTGCGCAATGTCATGCTCTCCGGCCATAGCGGCGGCGGTGAACTCATCAACCAAGGGCTGCTCGGCGGCGGCGCCGGCTCCAGCCTGCCCCAGAAACTCGGCACGCTCAAGGAAGTGGCGCTCTACGACGCCGTCAACGGCCCGTGCGAATTTGTGGCCGTGCAGGACTGGCTCGAGCGGACCCTGCGCAAGGAATTGGGGGACCTGAGCGGCAAGTCGGAGGCCGCCCAACTGCAGTATCTCAAAACCAGCGTGCGGTTCCGGTCGTACTTCGAGCGCAGCCAGGCGATCGGAGATTATTACAGCCGGTGGAACATCGGTCCGCTGCCCGGGAAGCCGAGCTGGCAGGCCTTGCTTGCGAACCGAAAGCCGCTCGAGGGCTTTCTGAGCGAGTGGTTCAAAACCAACGCCGCCTCGCTGCCGCAAACCGTCCAGACCGCGTGGCGGTCCCATTACCAGATTGTGGACATGGGGAAAGTCGCGCATGACGACAGCAGGATCAACATCATGACGGGGACCACGCCGACCGGTTCGACGCCCGTCGCCGAATCGATCAGCGTGCTCCCCAAACGCGAACCCGGCGCCCGCGAGGAGGCGGAGCCGGCGGCCGCGGGCCAGGTCCAGGAAGCGCTGCGCTCCGCTTCGCGTCCCCTCACCGAAGCCGAGCACCGCTGGGCCCGGCGCCACTTTGGTCACGATTTCAGGCAGGTCCGTGTCCACACCGGGACCCAGGCGGTCGTCTCCGCCCGGGCGCTCAAATCGCTCGCTTACACCGTGGGCGAACACATCGTGCTGGATCCGTCCCGCTACAACGCCAACAGTCGCGCCGGCCGGCGGTTGCTCGGACACGAGTTGGCGCACGTGCTCCAGCAGGGCGCCGCGGCGCGGTTGCCGGACCGGGGTTCCCGGCTCGCGATCGGCCGCGCCGAAGATCCGCTCGAGCAAAAGGCCGATCAGCATGCGCTCACGCCCGGCCCCGTCGCTCCGACCCCGGCGGCCAAGCCCGTTCTGCGGCGCGTGCCGGCCGAGGGGCAGTTGGCCAAGACCGTTTGCGAAACCACTGCCAACCCGCCGAAGGAAGAAAAGGGCGAATGCAACTATGCCCGACCCGAAAACTGTCCGACCTACGAGTCATGGCTCCAGACCTTCACCCGGCTCAAAACGTTCGTCGGCCGCGCCACTCCCGCCCCCGGAACCCCGACGCTCCAAGACCCGAATACTTTCAGTATGCTCGGCGCGGAGGCGGCCACGCGCTTGCCGGCCAAGCCGGACGAGAATTCACTGGCCAAGGATCCGAAGGCGGCACCGTTCCCCACCACGGGCCTGAAACTGGGCGAGACTTTCATCGACCATCCCACCGACGCCTGGGTCAAGAGTTGTCTGCCCGACAATCTCCGGGCTACGGCCTATCAACTGCCGTCCGATTGCGCGGACATTGCCATCATCCTGCGGCACGTGTGGCTCGCGGCCCATCACCGCACGCAAACCTTGCAGGTCGGCAGGCAGACCTGGGTCATTGGTGACGAGGCGGGCGGGCCGGGGCGGGCGCGCGTCCTTCGGGCCATCTCGGATATCGGCTCGCAAAGCGTCACGTCGCTGGTGCAACCCTACAGCGATCCCCAAGGCCATCCCTTGGTCACCTTCGCCGAGCTGGCCCCGCTGCTGCATCCGGGTGATATCCTGGTGTGGGAGCATCATGACAACGGTCTGGATAAGCCGCGCACCGGCGGTCACACCCTGACCATCACCGCCGTCAACCGCCGCCAGGACGGCACCATCGAGAGCATGTCGTTCCTCCAAGGAAACGAACCGATCTTCGGCGATCCTTGCCCGCAAGGCGTCCCCGACCCCGGTGGTTTTTGCGCCGGTTCCGACGACAAAGGTAAAATCATTCAGCAGCTCAAGCTCAAGGATACGAGCGCCGTCCGCGCGCAGTTAGGCGAAGCCCCCGGGCGCCGGATCGAGACGGCCTCGACCAGCGGTCCCGCGCCCAACGGGATGTCGCTCAACCACCCCGACCTGCTGGTGCCGGCGCCCAAGAAAGGCGACCCGCCTCGCCGCGTGTGGGGTTGGGGCACCGAGACTATCCTGCTCGCGGCCGGGCCGCCTCGAGCCGTGAATCGGCCGCCGATGGCCACCCCCGCCAAGGGCATGAAAGCCCAGCGACGGATCACCGACTGGATCGGCTCGTTCGGGTCGGCGCGCTCCTATGCCGACTGGCAGGCGGTCTGGGAAGGCATGCTGCTTGAGGCCCGCGCCTTCGTCGAAGGCGGCCGCGATATTTCGCAGGATGAAGCGACTCGCGTTGGCGACGCCGCCGGACGCAAACTCTGGTCGCTGGCCAAGCAGCCCCGAGGCACCCTCGGCGACGAAAGTCATTTCGCGCGGCTGCAGGAAGCCCGGCGCGCGATCGACGCCATCGGTGCCAGCCGCGGCCCGGGCGGCTCGCTCAACCCGGTCGCCACGCGGCTGCGCCAGTCGCTGCAGTGGCTCGAGGACGCCCTGGATCTCGCCGCCCGCGGCGTCAGCGACCTTTCGTTCGGCGCCGGCGGCAAGACGGTGGTCAAGACACTCCTGACCGGTTTTGATCCGTTTGATCCTTCCGGCAGCCTGAAGGCGCCGGCCAAGGGAACCTGGAACCCCGCGGGGGCGGCGGTGCTGGCCTTGGACAACCAGGTGTTGCCGGCCAGGAGCAGCAAGGGCAGGCCCGGCACCGCCCAAGTGCAGGGCGTAGTCCTCCCAGTCAGCTACGACCGGTTCCAGGCCGGCGGCCAAGGCCTCCTCGAAAGCGTTGTCGCCAGCAACGCCTCCGACCTGGACGCCGCCATCACCGTCAGCATGGATCCCGGCATCGCCCCCACCGCGCCGGTCCGGCTCGAGCGCTACGTCGTCGGCGTCCACGACGTCCCGCGCACCGACCAGTCCGGGCAGCCGACCAGTGTCCTGGAACCCATCCCCGCGGCCGGTTCGGGAACGGCCGGGGACGCGATCATCGAGAGCAACGCGCCACTCGACCAGATCGCGGCGGACACCGAGAAGAAAACCGGGCCGACGGCGGGGCGCATTCCCAGACCGGATATCGGGGAGAAAATCGTGTTCCGCTTCGCGAGCAGTGCCAGCGCCGCCGCAGCGGTCTCCGCGCTCAATGGAGTCGTCGAAGATCCGCGCTTTCCGCGCGACGTGACCGTGTCCGATCACAAAGTCATCGAGGCAATTCTGGCCTCGATGGTCCGACAGGCCAACGGGACCGAAATCGCGTTCAGGGTCGGCACGGCCAGTTTCACCGCCACGGTGGTGCAAGGGCCGGGCGGCAATTTTCTCTCGAACGAGGTCTCCTATCGAATGCTGCGGTTGCTCAAGCAACTGAACCTGCCTCAGGCGCCAGTGTCGTTCCACGTGCATACGCAAGGCGCCGCGCCAATTCCCCAGGACACGAGCACCGCGGAAGCACGGAAGGCGCGCGCGACGGCGCAGGCGTCCGCCGGCACCCTCCTGAACCGCCTGGTCCAGACACTCAAAGGCATCATCATCGCCACCGCCAAGGTGATCCTGGATCGACGTGCCGCGAAGAAATAACTGCAAGCGACAATGAGCAAACGTCTGAAAACCGGATCCTTGAAAGCCGCACGGAAGGTGCCCGCGCCGGGTGTGTCGGCGCCGGCGGCGGTGCGCGAGAGCGTGCGGTCGCCCGGGCAGGAGCTGGACGCGGCCACGCGCGCGAAGCTGGAGCCGCGCTTCGGTCACGACTTCAGCCAGGTGCGGGTTCACACCGGCGGACAGGCGGCGGACTCGGCCCGGGCCATCCACGCGGCGGCTTACACGGTCGGCCAGGATGTCGTCTTCGGCGAGGGCAAATACCAGCCGCAGACGCAGGAAGGTCAGAAACTCCTGGCCCACGAATTGGCGCACACAATCCAACAGCCGCAATCCGGCGATGGACTCGACTCGGTGGCGCTGGCCGACAGCGCCGACGCCAGCGAGCGGGAGGCGGAGCAGGCGGCGGCGGGTCTGGAAGGACAACGGCCGGTCACTGTGCAATCCCGGCGGAGCCTTGCCGTCCAACGTCAGCCCGATGAATTGTCTCCCGTCCCAAAGGTCGATCTGGCCGAGTCGGCATCGCCGCTGATGGCAAGCGCGATCGGGTCCACGACCATTGACGGCTTCGATACCGGCAAGGCAATCATCCCGCCGGGGAAGCGGGCTGAATTGGCCAAGACCGCCCGCAACATCCGCCTGCTGCTGGATCGTTATCCGGCCTCGGTGGTTCGCGTCATCGGTCACACCGACGCCGTCGGCAAGGAGAACGACAACCTCCAACTCGGGCAGGATCGGGCCGACGCCGTGCAGGCGGCGCTGGTCGGTCTGGGCATCCCGGCCCAGGCGATCCAGACCGAGAGCAAAGGCGAGACGCAGCTCCTGGTCCAGACCCAGCACGCGGAACCCCGCAATCGCCGCGTCCAGGTCCGATTCCAGACCAACCCGCACCGGTTCCCTAAGCTCATTCCCGATCTGACCCTTTCGCCGCCCGGGACCGGGGAACCGAAATTCAGCGGGCTCTTCCAACCCCAGCCCCCGCCGAAGCTGCCCACCTACTACACCGATCCATTGACGAAACCGCCGTACCAGTCTCCAGACACCGGCTCGAACCTGCCGCCTTGGTTCTGGAAACCACTGCCCAAGGGACCGGCTAAACCCGGGTTCTCGATCGATGAGGTCCTCGACTCGATCTCCAAGAAGATCACCTCATTCCTGCCCAAGTCGATCCAGAGTACCGCCCAGGGGCTGGTGAAGTCAGCCATCGAAAAGGGCATTACCAGCACCCTGGACGCGGGGCTTAAGCAGATTGGCGTGGACGACAAGGGCCGGCAGGCCATTGGCAAGGCCACCGAGGCCGCCATCAAACAAAAATTTGGAGGCAGCCCGTGACCGGTTTTCCCAACTCACCGCGGCTGCTCAAGGGCGGCTTGGTTACGATGGACCCGACCACCTCGGCGCTCCAGAGCGT
>JAGWYX010000813.1 GCA_018969165.1 Verrucomicrobiota bacterium | reverse complement strand
ACAAGTAGTGGTGTTGCTGGACGACGCCGAGTATCGGGCGCAATTGCGGCAGGCCGAGGGTCGGTTGGCCAGCGCGGAGGTGGCGGTCGAGAAGGCCCGCTTGACTTACGAGCGGATCGCGCGTTTGGCGACCGATAACGTCGAGTCCAAGCAGGCCGAGGACGACGCGCGCTTGAACCTGGCGGCCGCCCGCGCGACCGTCAAGGAGGTCCAAGGCCAGGTCGCCCTGATCAAGACCTACCTGGACTGGACGGTGATTCGCTCGCCCATCAACGGGGTGGTGCTGGAGCGATTGGTCGAGCCGAACGAGTTGGTGGTGCCGCAGAGCTTTGGCGGCACGCGCGGGCCCAGCACGGCATTGATCTCGCTGGCGGACCTGAATGATCTCCAGGTCGAGGTGGACCTCAACGAGGCGGACCTGGCGAAGGTATCCCTTGGGCAGCAATGCCGCATCATCCCGGAGGCGTATCCGGACAAGGTCTTTTCCGGCTACGTGGTCGAGCGGGCGCCGGAGGCCAATCGGCAAAAAGGAACCCTCCAGGTCAAGGTGCAGATTCGGAATCCAAACCGTTTCCTGACGCCGGAGTTGACGGCGCGGGTGGATTTTCTGTCCGAGGCGCCGCGCGTGGACTGAGTCAACCAGTTCGCGTTGGGCCCGGTGGACGGCAGCCGTCGGTGTGCGTTGACCTTCGGTCCGAGCAGAACCGGTGGAGCGAACGGACGTCCGCTGCCACTGGGTTCAGGGGGGATCTCTCTTCGCGTCCGCGCGCTCCTCGCAATCCTGAACCCGGGAAGAGCGGCGCCGTCCCGGCCGCGCCGCTTTCCGACCCGAGGCGCCGGGCGGCCAGCGGGCGGGAGCCGCGCTAGCGGCAGGGGCAAAGATAATAGTTGACGATTTGGGTAGAAAACGGTACAAAACGGGAAATAACGGTAAACCGAAGCGCTGCGCAGTCCTTTTATGCCGGCCGTCAAATCCAGCGAGCCGATCGATTACACCGGCCATTGGCGTCATGGTGTGGACGACAGCCGTCGGGTCATGATCCCGGCCCGCTGGCGGCCGCGGGATCCGCGCGTGCAGTTGACGCTGGTACCCTGGCCGGTCGGGGCCGAGGACCGTCTGCTGGTCCTGCCACCGGGCCGGTGGCGGGAGATGCTGGGCAGGATTCGATCCAAGTCGCTGGCCGATCCGCGGGTGGCGGCGCTGGAGCGGGTGATTGGCGGGACCGCCATTCAGCAATCGTTGGACAAGGTGGGGCGCATCTGTTTACCGGAAACCATGTCCACCGCCGTCGGGCTGGGCAAGGAAGTCGAGTTGGTGGGGCGACTGGACAAGTTCGAGATTTGGGACCCGCGTCGTTATGACGCGCTGAGTGCGCAGGACGCCAAGTTGGCCGCCGAGGCCCTCAAAGAAATGGAACTATGAGCCTGATGCAGTTACTGGCAGCCGGACACAGTTTCGTGGGCATCAAAGATGCCCCCTCGCGCTACAAGCTCCAGGAAAACTGGCTGCCGCGCTTCGGACGAGCGGGGCCAGCCGTTGCCGTGGATGCCGGCGAGGAGGCGCGGGTTAAAACCGGCGGCGACGGTTTTGCACGCGGTGGATCTGCGATTGGCGTGACGCCCGTGGCGGCGGCGCCTGCGGAGCAGGATTCACTGTTCTCGCGGACCGAGCCGGTCGTTTGTCGGGACGCCGGGCGGGTTAAGCCGGGAAAACCGGAGCGCGGCGCGGGGTGGGGCGGGTCAGCGCCGAACACGGCTGAGGCCCCGGGCCGGCGACCGGAGCGGTCGAGTCGGTGGCCGGTGATTTGGTCGCCGTTCAAGTCGCGGGCGCGGCCGGCGCCGAGACGGGTTCCGCCGGTGCTGGAGAGCGTGCGAGTGGTGCGGAATGATTTGAGTGACGCCGACCTGGAGGTGGTGCCGGCCGCCGCCGTCCAGCCAGCGGGCGTGGCGGCGTCCGGGCCGGTGGCGGCCGGGGCACGCGGACTGGCGAGGTTCGGCTGGGGCCGGTTGGCGTCGCGCTTGTTTCAGGCCGGTCGCGGGTTGTCTTAGTGTGATTCATGCGACGTGCCCGATTACGTTCACAACCCGGTAATGGTGGCGGAGGTGCTGCGGGCCCTCGAGCCGCGGGCCGGCGGGCGGTACGTGGACGGCACGGTCGGTGGGGGTGGACACGCGGCGGCCATTTTGACCGCGAGTTCGGAGACTGGATGGCTATTTGGCTGCGATCGCGATGGCGACGCGGTTGAGGTGGCGCGGGAGCGGTTGGCGGTGTTCAGCGGTCGGTTCGAGCTGCGGCAGGGGAACTTCGCGGAGCTGGCGGACTGGGTGCCGGCAGGCAGTTGCGACGGCGTGTTGCTGGATTTGGGCGTAAGTGCGCCCCAGCTCGAACGGGCCGAGCGCGGATTCAGTTTTCAGCAGGACGGACCGCTGGACATGCGCATGGACCGGCGTCAGGAAGCGACGGCGGCGGACCTGGTGAACGGCGCGGATGCCGGGGAGTTGGCGCGGATTTTTTGGGAACTGGGCGGCGAGCGGCGGGCGCGGCGCGTGGCTGGCTGGCTGGAGCGGGAGCGGCGGGAGCGGCGGATCGAGACGACCGGG
>JAGWYX010000812.1 GCA_018969165.1 Verrucomicrobiota bacterium | reverse complement strand
GGAGATCCTTGCTGCCCCTCCCAGTGAACCGTGATAAAAACAGGCTCTCAGTTCAGTAATTTCCGTGAACCGGAACATCAATCTCGGAGAACCATGCTCGATGGACCGCACGTTTCAATCATCCTTTTGGGTTTGATAGGCTTAGCCCGTGGAGCCTGGCAGTGGCGGTCCTGGAATTTCCGGGATCATGGTCTCCAACACCCTCCTCAACAGCGCAGAGGCGTCCAGCATCTCTCCTTCGTTCACAATCTGAAGCGCGAGTTTGGCAGTCACCGGGTAGTCGTTCAGAAGCCGGCGCAGCCTCGCCCGCTCCGCTCGCTCCAAGATCAAGTGCGGCGCATTTAGATCGCAGCAACGTATATGGTACTTGCCTGCCGGTGTGATCCCTACTAAACGGGCAGAAGTCCGGTCTTCAAAAATATGGACACCGTAGTCTTGCTCCTTCGTCGGATTCAAGAATCGTGCCCCAAGCCTCGCGAAATGAGGTTCCGGCCACGTATCACGCTTCGAGGCATTACAGTGCCGAGTGCTGGGGAAGAGGTTTGAGTAGTTGTTACGTTCCAAGCCGCGCAACTTAGGATTGAAGTGGTCCACTTCGATCAATCTGACGCCGACGCGGTTTACGTGCTGAAGCGAGTATGCGCAGCGGCCCTCGAAATCCCTCAAAAGATATGGGATCGCTTTTCTATACGTGGACTCAGTAAATCTACGTCTTGGCGGGTGCCGAACGACTCGGGGAGTTGTGGAATGTGACATAACGGCTCAAGGTGGAAATCAACTCACGCGTCACTTGCCGTTGCTCGTACTCCCAAAGCAGATCCTCTCCTCGACGCGGGTTCTTCAGCCCACGCCTGACCTGCGATAAACGCTCAAGCTCCGCAGTCTCTTCGGGTCTCAATTGACTCGTGGCCTCCCGGCCCGCCAGTTGCAAGAACTTCGCCTCGTGTTCCGGTGTCCACGAAAGCTCCGGCAGTGGTAACGTTAGCTTGGAGACGGAGGCCTCGCTCTCCCTTCCCAATCTGGTCCACTCGGCCACTGGGTCCGGGTTGCAAGCCACAACACGCTCTGGAGCTCGCAACTGAACTTGGCTGACCACGGGGTCGTCCGCCCCCTCGAGTCGTGACCAGAGGGAAGTCGCGCGCACCTGCGAAACATCTAATGCAAACGGTATCATCGCTTCTCCAATAATGATGGCTCACCCGCCGCAAAAAGCAAGCGTATGAGGTGCTGTTGCGCCGCAAGAGGTGAGCGCAGTAGCGCCATCGGGTCAGCAAACAGATTCGGTACCCCCGCGTGTTTCTTCGGTTCCTGAACTGAAGCCTCTCGGCTGAGGGCGAGCGCCGAACAAAAGGAAATGGAGTACAGAATCGTTTCGGCAATCGATCCATGCCGGGCCATGACCATGTGGTTCGCCACCTCAGTGGGGATGGGGCCAGCAGGCTGCCAGAGTGTCGGAGCATCAAGAAGGGTCCCCTGGGCACCCAAATAATCCATGGTCGACGGTTTCAACACCTCAAGCTCCATCTCGGAGATCACTGTTCCGTAAGCATCCTGCAGGACATTCGCCTTATTGACGTTCCCAAAGAGGATTCGAACAAAGCCTTCCTCGCGCTCGACGGTAAAGCGGTTGAAGAACATGAATCGGCGGAAGCCCGTGGTCGGCACGGCGATTCCAACCGCGTCTTTATTCGCTGGAGCCATTTTCTTCTCGGGTCTGAAAGCGACTACTTCTGACGTCAGCGCAGATACTAAGGCGTGCATTCGAGGGCGTCAACCGTCGTCTCGCACATGGCCCTGGCCCTGATGTCGCAGCCAGTTTCAAATCGCTCCTCCACGTGGAGCGTAGCAAAGGTTGGAACCAGATTAGCCGTCGTTGGCCGTTTGCGCAATCCAAGCAATGTTCGGCGACCAGGCTCGCAACGCAGAAAATCCCGTCGTCGATGTTCGCCGTGCTGCATCGGTCCGGCGGTTATTCCGAGGTTGCCGCCGTTCCCGTTCGTCCAGGGCAGCCGCCCAGGCCCGAATCTGCGATTGCCGCGCCTCCTCGGGGAATGGGTTTGCCCACGGGCCGGTGTTCGGATTCGAGTCCGGGTCACTCCGGGTGTACTTCGGTGGTGGCGTCAATGCCGGATAGTCATTCTGCATCGCACGATGGCTTGGATATTGCAACGGGCGGAGAGACTCGACGATCGGGGCGAGCGTGTGCGACCACCGGGCGCCATACCATTCCCGGAACTTCTCGGTGTAGTTGTCCGAAGTCAGTCCCAAGGCCCGGCACAGCAAACCCAGCTTGGTCCGCCAGAGAGCGGCACCGGGAGTGCACCATGAGAATCTCGCCGTGGCGCGGTTGGTCCCTCGGGAATAGCGGACCAGGCGGGCGCCCTTGTCCTGGGGCAGCCGGTTCCCGATGTGCTTGCCGATGTACTTTCCAACGTATTCGGCAACGGCTTCACCGGTGCTCTTGATCGGCAACAACTCGGTACGACCGAATCCGTACTTTTCCGCTGTGTGCCGCCAGAACGCCCATTCACTGCGCAGGTACTCACTGGCACTGCGACAATCTTTGCGTTTCACGGCATCGAAGTCGAACCCAGTGCGGATG
>JAGWYX010000811.1 GCA_018969165.1 Verrucomicrobiota bacterium | reverse complement strand
ACGTATGACCCGGCCAGCGCGGCGTTGCTCGGCTTTGCGGTGACGGGCAGCGTCCGGTGGTATCAGTCCACCCGGAGGCATTGCCCAGGCTTCCTGTGCCTGGCCCTCGGGTTGGGTTTTACCGCTTCGATGCTCCTCGACCTGCTGTTCCGCGGATAACGATCCATTTGCCGGATCGGGCGGACGGGTGATATTCTTGCGGACCGCTCCATTGGCGGGCGGGGCAGGAACGATGAACATCCAACGAACATCGGTGGTGCTGCGGCCGGATTGCACGCGGGTTTTTTTTCGCCCGTTCGAACCGCTGGGCCGGGAGCGGGTGCTGCGGATTCTGGCGCGGATCATGGCGTTGAGCGAGGCCGAGATCGAGAGCGAGATCAGCACCCTCCTGCACGATTTCGTCGAGCGCCACCAGAAGCTGCGCGAGTTCCTGCTCAAACGCTGCGACCAGGTGCTGGACCAGTTGCCGACCGACACGCCGCTGAGCGAGTGCCGCCGGTTGCTGATCGGCGCCCACTTGACCCAGGAGTATTCGCTGGAGGCGGCGGCATTGTTCAACCCATCCATCGTGCCGCACCCGGACCAGTCCACCGTCGCGGCCGGCCACCTGCGATTTGTCCTGAGCCTGCGCGCCACGGGCGAGGGACATGTCTCGTCGATCGTGTTCCGGACCGGGGAAGTGGACCCGCAGGGGGCCATCACGCTCAACCAGCCGACGCGGTTTGTCGCGACCGCCGAGGTGGTGCCGAATCCCTCTTACGAGAAGAAGCTGTTCGAGCAAAAACTGGCCGAGCTGGGGTTGATGAACCCGTTTGCCGCCGCGCTCCTGGGGCAATTGGGCGACGTGTTCACGTGGTCGGAATTGCAGCGCGTGGTCGAGCGCGGGCTGCGGCGGGACCGCCTGTTGCGGGCCGAGGAACAAACCCTGGCGCGCGGCATCCTGGCCCTGGCGCGGGCCAATTACGAGGTCAGCTTCGAGGGCACGCTGCGGTTTTCCGAGCGCGTGATTTTTCCGAACACGCCGGCGGAAAGCCGCGGGATCGAGGACGCGCGGTTCGTGCGGTTCCAGGAGGACGACGGCACGGTGACCTACTACGCGACCTTCACGGCGTTTGACGGGCAGGTGACGCTGCCGGAATTGCTGGAGACGCGCGACTTCGTGCGGTTCAAGATCAGCACCCTCAACGGGCCGGAGGTGCAGAACAAGGGGATGGCCCTCTTCCCGCGCCGGATCGGCGGGCGCTACGCGATGCTCTCGCGCCAGGACGGGGAGAATCTCTACCTGATGTATTCGGACCTGCTGCATTTCTGGTATGAAAAGCGCCTGCTGCTGCGCCCGACGCACCCGTGGGAGTTTATCCAGATCGGCAACTGCGGCTCGCCGCTCGAGACGGACGCCGGCTGGCTGGTGCTGACCCACGGCGTCGGCCCGATGCGCCGCTACAGCATCGGCGCCGTCCTGCTGGATCGCGAAGATCCCGCGCGGGTCCTCGGCCGCCTCCGGCGCCCCCTGCTGTCGCCGCTCGAGAGCGAGCGCGAGGGCTACGTGCCGAATGTCGTGTATAGCTGCGGTGCGCTGATCCACGCCGGCCGGTTGATCCTGCCCTACGCGATGAGCGACCAGTGCGCCGGCTTCGCCACCGTGCCACTCGCCGAGCTGCTCGACGAACTCAAGGCGCACCCGCCAAAGCCGGCATGAGCGGGAGGGCGTGAAAACGTGGCCACTGGAAACCTGAACCCGTGAACAACGCGAGCGACGATTCAGGCCAGGACACCGCGCTGCGGCCTCCCGCCCGCGTCCAGCGGGCGGACCGTGGCCAATCCGCATTTCGCCATCCGCAACCCGCCTTCCCATGTCTGCGCCCGTGACCAAGAGCCGTTTCGCCCTGGTTGGCGATTACCTGCCCCGCCGGTGCGGGATCGCCACCTTTTCGCACGATCTCCACGAGGCGCTGACCCGGCCTCCGCCGGGCGCCGAGTGCCTGGTGGTGCCGGTCAACGACGTGCTGGAGGGATACGATTACCCGCCCGAAGTCCGGTTCGAGATCGCCGAGCAGGATTTGAAATCCTACCAGCGCGCGGCGGATTTTCTGAACTTCAGCGATGCCGAGGTGGTGTGTCTCCAGCACGAGTTCGGCATCTTCGGTGGACCGGCCGGCAGCCACGTCCTGGCGTTTTTGCGCCAGGTGCGCCTGCCGGTGGTGGCCCAGCTCCACACGCTGCTGGAACGGCCGGACCGCGACCAGCGCCGGGTGATGGAGGAAATGAACCGGCTGGTGGCGCGGTTCATCGTCATGACCGAGCGCGCGCGGCGTATGCTGACGGAAAACCACCGCGTGCCCCCCGAGCGGATCGACCTGATCCCGCACGGCATCCCGGACCAGCCGTTTGTGGACCCGGCCTTTTACAAGGACCAATTCGGGGTCGAGGGCAAGAGGGTGCTGCTGACCTTCGGGCTGATCTCGCCGGGCAAAGGAATCGAGTTCGCCCTCCGGGCCCTGCCGGAGATCGTGCGGGCCGTGCCCGACCTGGTGTATATCATCCTGGGGGCCACGCATCCGAACCTGCTGCGCGAGGAGGGCGAGAGCTATCGGCTGAGCCT